>JBJOOT010000012.1:0-32167 GCA_046051185.1 Pseudomonadota bacterium
TTTCTAAATATTTTTCTATTTTACTTCTTAATTTAATAGGAGTTAGTTAATGTTTATTTTAAAATTCAAGGCTAACTATTATTGGCTACCCTTAATAATAGCCCTATTAGTTATTCTCGCAATGAAACCTAGTTTCGCTGCAACCACTACGAGTGATCAACCACTGTTTACGCTCAGCCCGATCAGTGACCTCAAATCTACTGCTAAAGACATTAGCACCATTCAAGCAATGCCGATTAGCTTAAATACCCAGTTTTTAGCACAGTTTCACCCAACCATGACGACGGCTAGTGCTAATAAACTCAGCAACTCACAATTAGCTGCCTTTGATTTTCAACTTGATCTATTTGGACAAATCCTACCTGTTTCGGTGACACGGCTCGAACCAGCTTCAGTGGGAAGTTTAGCTATTCTTGGTAAGATCAAGGATGATCCTTTAAGTAGTGTTGTTTTAATTAAGCGTGGTAATATTTTACAAGGCAATATAGTTTACAAATTAAGAACTTTTCAAATTAGAAGCTTACCAAAAAGCTTACAGCGGACTATAGACGGTAATCAATTTAATCATATTCTAAAAGAAACTGACTCTAGCAAACTTCCACCAGATCATCTTCCGGGTGAAACTTCAGATGAGTCTCGAGCGATTGATACTTTAAATGATAATCATGAAGTTTCACTTAAAGCAGCACCTGCTTTAGATGGTGATGATGGTTCTATTATTGATGTTTTAGTGATGTACACCAAAGCAGCACGTGAGGATGCAGGTGGTGTAGATGCGATGGAAACATTAATTGATCTGGCTATCACTGAAACAAATGAGGGCTATGCTAACTCGGATATTAAGCACCGTGTACGTTTAGCTCATCGGGCGGAAATTGATTATACTGTGGTTGATCGCACCTTAAGCAAGCCACTAAAAGAATTGGCTAAGACGAATGATGGGATTATGGATGATGTGCATAAACTCCGTGATAAGTACACAGCAGATTTGGTGACTTTGTTAATACTAGTGCCACCAGCACCTGCTGATAATCCAACCCAAACAGCAGTCTGTGGACGAGGGTATCTTACCGTAGAAGCAAGCAAAGGTTTTTCAGTGACTGATTATCTTTGTGCTACCGGCCCCGGTAAATATACCTTTGCTCATGAGCTTGGACATAATTTTGGTGCACAACATGATCGCGCCCAAATTATTAATAGTGGTAACAACCCAGGAGCAGGTTATAACTTTGGTTATATTAATACCACAAAGGGCTGGCGTACTATGATGGCTTATAACGACAAAATCAATTGCCCTTTGAAACTTTGTACACGACTCAATTATTGGTCTAATCCTAATATCTTGCATAATGGTCAACCAATGGGTGTAGCTGATATTAATAATGGTGCTGATAATCATCGCCAACTTAATAACACGGCTCAACGGATAGCTAACTATCGAGTTTCGCGCCCTGCCCCAACCTTAATCGCGCCTAAAGGCAATATTGCTAGCACCACACCGACCTATCAGTGGCAAGCCGTCCATTATGCCAATTGGTATCAATTAATAGTTAATGATCGCAGTGGAAAACGAATTGAAGCTTGGTATACCGCAACCAGTTTAGGTTGCCCTGACGGCCAAGGTATTTGCAAGGTTACACCGAGTATTAGCGTAGCTGGTTTTGGAACTTGGTGGGTAGAAGCAAATAATAATATTAATGGCTACTCAGCTTTGAGTGAGCCATTATCGTTTAATCTTGTGAGTTTACCCGGTGTAGTCTCGCTATTAGCACCTGAAGGCGACTTAGGTTTAAATCGACCGAATTATCGCTGGCGAGCATCAACTGATGTGGATAGTTACGAACTTAGTGTTAAAAATACTTTAGGTCAAGTTTCAATGCAACGTTATAGTCCTGAGCAAGCTGGTTGCCTTGATACTCTCTTAGTTTGCTCAGTCACTCCTAATATAACCCTAGCTGCTGGCAATTACTCTTGGAGTATTCGAGCTATTAATGCAGCGGGTATGGGAGCTTGGAGTCCTGCTAAGAATTTTACTGCCTCGACCCCAAGACCTCCACTTGCCGCGAGTTTACTAGCGCCTATAGGTACAATTGCTAATAATAAGCCAGTTTTCACTTGGAAAACGGTGAAAGCAGCAACCCATTACCGCCTGAAAGTAGGGAATATTATTGACACCACCTTGTCGTTTGAAGCAGCAGGCTGCCCTCCAGAAAATACGACTCAAACTTGTCAATACACTAGCCCTTTCGCCATTCAAGACACGAATACGATTACGTGGTCGATTCAAGCCTCGAATAGTGCGGGTGCAGGCGCACTTGCCAGTCAAACCTTCAAAATCTTAGGTGCTGGCAGTCGACCAACTGCACCACAATTAATCTGGCCGATTGGTGGCGTTGAGGTAAGTTTCTTTGAATGGTCAGATGTCAGTAATGCTGAACAATATAAACTTTGGGTTGCCAAAAAATCTACAGGCACTATCCTTCTTGAAACTACTTATAATAAAAATCAATTAACACCTAATTCTAGTCGTAACTCCTTGAGTATACCAAGTAGCTTAAGCTTCACTGAAGGAGAGGAGTATCTTTGGAAAGTGCAAGCTATTAATGCTAATGGAGCAAGCCCATGGAGTCAAACTGCTAGTTTTAGTTTCTCACGTATTGAATAATTTTTAGAACTCGACTTTCTAGTTTTAGAATATAGAAAATTAAATTTTTCTTAAAAAAACTAAAACTAGACTGTCATTTCATTAAAATACAATAGCTTTATATCACATCAATCTTATTGGATTGAATACTTTAAAACCTGAGGTTAGTTATGAAAAAAACATTCTATATTAGCGCATTAATAATAGCCTTTATGGGATCTACTAGCTCCCTATATGCACTACCAAAAAGTCAAGGCTATGCAAAATGCAGTTGCGTGTGTGCAAGTAATAGCGGACAAGACGAACATTCTACCACAGACATAGCTGCACCGAGTGGAGATATAAATGCTTGTGGAAAATTCGAGGGAGCAGATTGCTCTAAAATAAGTGGGCAAAAAGGTTCTACTTTAAAAGAGTGTGATGGTTATATTAGCCCAACACCTTATAAATACAAACCGACACCCTCAGATATACTTGCACCAGTACGACCTGGAACACTAAAACCCAATTAATACTATGATCAGTGTTATTGCTTAAATTTCAAAAATATAGTTTTAAACTACTAACTCATATAACCCCAGATCTTGGTTCAATACCAATAATCTGGGGTTTAATCTTCCTAAAATAACAAAGATTTAATACCCACTAGGCTGTTGATAAAGTGATAGTAAATAATGACTCAAGATTAATAGTTAAACCCAAATTCCTCTGCAAAACCAATTCATTCGCACTCAGCCCTTGTTGAATTCGTCGTTTTGCCTCGTTCAACAAAGCTGGGTATTCTATAAAGTCCTGCAATTTCAAAGTCCCTGCTAGATTCTCAGCGAGCGTTATACACTGCCAAGCCATTTGTAAATGACCTTGGAAAGCCTTAACCACCCCAATGCCTAACATAACTGTAATCTGCCCCTCTCGATCCCCCAAATGCAGATAATCACGCATACTGCTTTGTAACAACTCCAAAGCTTGTTCTATTTTTCCTTCACTCAACTCTAACCAACCTAAAGTACAGCGTGCCTGAGCGCGGTACAATAAAACCCCTAATTGTTCGGTAAGTTGCACGCTTTGCTGCAGATAAGCTCGAGCGGCTTGAATTTGTTGTAGCTGGGCATTCACTCTACCTAGATTAATCAGCGCATAAGGCATACTTAAGGTCAAACCAATTTTCTGATTTAAACATATACAGTCTTCAAATAAAGGGGTCGCCTCATCATAACGACCAAGCTTGAGTAAAGCATGCCCAACATTGACTAAGTTAATCTGATAGCCTCCCTCATCCCCCACCTCCATGAACAAACGCATACTCTGCTGACCTGATTCAACCGACTCTAAATACCGACCTTGCAAACGCCGCAAAATACTCAAAACAAATAAGCCTCTAGCGATTTGCACTTTTCCACCAAAACGAACAGCTAATTGCGAACCCATACTCACATAATGGTCAGCGACACTGTGCTTATCCAATAAGGCTGAAATACCTCCAGCCGCTAATAAAGCCATACCCTGTGCTAAAGAAGGTTGAGCCTGCTGATGTAGCTTCAAAAACTGATCTAACCAATAATCCCCCTCCCGCCAATGATTAGCCAAAAACCAAAACAGCCCCAAAGCTCCAGCAAGCTTTAAACCGAAAACAGGCAACTGATGAGAGAATGGAAGCTTAGTACTAGCACATAAACGCAAACACTCCCGTAGATTATCGTGCTCTTGTGCTAGTTGCTTAATACTCGAAAATTGCTGTCCGCCTAAAATAGCTGCATCCGCTGCTGTAGCCATTTCAAGATAATAATTCACAAAATCTTGTGTTGTGCTTAGATAGCTGGCTTCAGCAAGATAAGAGTGACTCGCATAATGACGCATCAGCTCATGCAAAACATATTGGCCGGTTGGCTTACGATTTAGTATCGACTTATCAATTAAATTACCATAATCGCTTAAACTAGCACCCGTTAAAGTCGAAGCAGCTTCTCGGGTAAAGCCTCCCCGAAAAAAAGCCAACATCTGCATAATTTGCTGCTCACGGGGGCTGAGCATTTGCCAAGTTTGTTCTATCACTTGACTTAAAGCACTCACTGCTGAGAGGGAGGCTGAAGAGTCAACGGATTGTAAATGCTGATTTAACTCCCTTAAGACCTCAGCACAAGATAAATGCTTAAGCCAACTCGCCGCCATCTCAATTCCTAAGGGCATACCATTCACTAAACGGCAAATCTCAAGAATAAGTGCTTGATCCTCAGTCGTGGGAGTAAACTGATAATGAACACGTCGTGCCGCCTGCATAAATAAGGCAAATGCTGCACAACTTGATATAGCTACTAAATTTTGAGCAACCTTTAAACCCTGCAAATGATATAACCACTCACCATAGACTTGGAGCGGCTTACGTGAAGTTGTCAGTATTTTTAATAATGGACAAGTCATCAATAAACTTTGGCACAAAGCCTCTTCAGGCAATAAATGCTCAATATTGTCCAAGATTAATAAGATCCGTTTCCCAGCTAGAAAGCGTTGTAACTGCTCAAGCGGTGGACGTTGCCCTTGTAAACTAAAATCGAGCACTTGAGCAATCGCATGAGGGATTAAGTCCGCACAGTGCACGGCCGCTAATTCAATAAAATAACTGCCATCAGGAAACTTTGGTGCAACCGTCTTCACTAAGGTTTTAGTTAATCTGGATTTACCAACTCCGCCAAAACCGAGAAGAGTAATTAACCGACAACTAGGATCAAGCAGCATTTGCTCCAACTCTTGCAATTCTTGAGTGCGTCCTAGGAGTGGTAATAAAGCCTCATCCACCGTACTGGCACTCTTAGTGCTCAGTGTTGAGCCTAATAAACTATAGCCACGGCGGGGCAGCGTTTTTAAAATTTGGTGATTTTTATCCTGTAAAGCCTGACGAATCTCCGCAATACATTGCACTAAAGAATCATCAGTAACATTTAATCCACTCCAAATCGAAGCAAATAGCTCAGCCTTGGTCACCACTTGATTAGAATGCAAGGCAAGATAATGTAAAACTTTAAGTGTTTGATGACGTAAAACACAGGTATTTCCCTGTGAATCCGACAAAATTTGTTGAGTTAAATCATAATGATAAGAGCCAAGATCTAGCTTAGTAGGGTTCAAGCTTGCTACCATAGGTTTACCAAAAAACTACCGTTGCTTAGAGCATAGACTATTGTGAACAACCGCTTCTGGTTTTTCAGCAGTAGTTAGTGATGGCTTTCGCTCAGGTTGTAGGCTCGTTAAGATGCAATTCTTTGTGGAATAGACCAACCTTAAACCATGCTTCAATCCCCTTCTCTCTCTTGCCAACACTTTCAAGCACAGCATTGTACTTCCTGCCGTTATTTGGATCGCTCCTATGAACAGCAGCTGGCAGCTAAACAAACTGAATTACACCGTTTATTGGCCGATTTTGAAGTCGCTGAATGGTGTCAACCGGTCGCTAGCCCATTACAAGGCTTTCGCAATAAAGCCAAAATGGTGGCTCTAGGAGCTGCTCATGAACCGATCCTTGGCATTATGGGGCATCATGGTCAAGCCCTGAGCCTTACCGACTGCCCGCTTTATCCACCACCGATGCAGGCTTTGTTAAAACGCCTCGAACACTGGGTTCAACAAGCAGGCTTGCCACCTTATCGGCTTGATAAACAAAAAGGTGAGTTAAAATACATCCTGCTCACCCATAGCAGCGCATTGGATCAATACCTGCTGCGCTTTGTTCTACGCAGTGAACAGGCAATACCTCGCATTCAAAATAACTTGCCTTTATTACTGGCTGATTTTCCTAATATCCGTGTTATTTCTGCCAATATCCAACCCATTCATATGGCGATTTTAGAAGGGGAGCAGGAAATTTTTCTCACCACCAGCAGGCGACTACCCGAACAACTCAATCATGTCCCGCTCTATATCCGTCCCAAAAGTTTTTTCCAAACGAATCCTCTGGTGGCAGCCAAACTTTACCAAACGGCACAGACATGGACACAAACCTTGCAACCCAAGGTGATTTGGGATTTATTCTGTGGTGTGGGTGGTTTTGGTTTGCATTGTGCCCGTGTTGATACACGTCTGCTGGGCATTGAAATTGAAGCAGAGGCGATTGCCTGTGCTTGCGATTCAGCGCAAGCGCTGGGGTTAAAAAATGCACAGTTCCAAGCCCTAGATTCGAAACAGTTTCAGCCACAGGCGGAAGATAAACCAGATTTAGTGATCGTGAACCCCCCACGTCGCGGGATCGGGGTGGAGCTTGCAACCCAATTAGCTGCTTTGAATCCAAAGGCTATTTTGTATTCAAGTTGTCATGCACTAACGCTTGCCCAAGACTTACAACAACTTCCAGCTTATCACCTTCAAAGGGTACAATTATTTGATATGTTTCCCCATACGGCGCATTTTGAAACCCTAGTTTTATTAACTCGCTAATTTTGCGCTACATGCTAGTCAGAGTCTGGTTACAATGATCACTGTGAGAATGACTTCTAGCTCTCTAACCTTGATCGCGACTATGCCGAGCCTCAACAATGAAGAAACCGACTATTGCGCTCACTCTCGCCCGCTACGGCCTTACTATTGCTGTAGTCCTCGGTTTGATGACTGGCTCTATCCAGATTATCCGTGACTTTTCAGATGAAAAATTACGCAATCAAAGCTTTATTCAAAAAATGCTCGTGCTAAGCTCTGCGGGTGCAATACAAGCTGCCTTTCAAATTGACAAATCATTGGCAGAAGAAGCTGCCCGCCCTTTACTAATTTATGATTTTATTACCCGCGTCACGATTATAGATGATCGTGGTGTCCAGATTGCCAATCTGGTGCGCAAACCAGCGCTACAACCCATTGACCATTTAACTAAGCTCTTCACCGAAGCTTACGAACTCTATGAAATCAAATTGATTGAGTCAAAGACCGATATTTATGTTGGTAAGCTCAGTGTGGAAGTACGTAACAGTACCCTATTGCAAGATTTTTATGAGCGTTCCATCCGTGTCATTGTCACCGGTATTCTCAAAAACTTATTATTGACCGCACTATTACTTTATCTGTTCTATCTCGTCTTATCTTTACCCTTAAGTCTGTTGACTCAACGCCTAAATACCGTTGACCCTCGCAAACCAGAGCCGTTTCTCCTCCCGTCGCGGATTGTACAGGCTAATAATGAAATCACTGAGGTTGCCCTATCCGCCAATCACATTTTGCGGGCTAGCCAAGACTATCTGCGTGAGCTTGCAAACTCACAAGCTTTGACCAAAAAAATGACGAGTCAATTACGTCATTCGGAACGCTTATCTGCGATTGGCCAGTTAGTTGGCGGGGTTGCGCACGATTTCAATAATATTCTTGCGATCATTCTTGGCAGTTTAGAACTGTTAGAAAACCAAGCTTTAAATGAGCGCGGCAAGCGCTTGCTAAGCATGGCGCGGGATGCTACCGACAAGGGCAGTAAATTAACTTCGCAATTATTGGCCTATTCACGTAATCAGCCGCTAGAACCCACCCCGATCCTAGCGAGTGAACTGTTATCAAGCATGGAGGAGTTATTGCAACGGACTTTAGGGGAGCAATATGCCTTGGAATTCATTACCAGCAGTGGATTATGGCATTGCTTTGCCGACCAACAACAATTAGAAACGGTGTTGCTCAATTTAACGCTCAATGCCCGTGATGCTATGCCCAACGGGGGCAATCTAACCATTGAAGTCCGCAATACTTGGCTAGATCTTGAATATTGCGCTCAAGAAGGCGATGTTGAACCGGGACAATATGTTTGCTTTGCAATCAGTGATAATGGCATCGGTATGAGCAAACAGGTGATGGCGCAGGCGTTTGAACCTTATTTTTCCACTAAACCTGTAGGTAAAGGCTCAGGTTTAGGTTTGGCGATGGCATATGGTTTTGTCAAGCAATCCGGCGGACATATCAAAATCTACAGTGAAGAGGGCGAAGGAACAACCGTCAAACTTTATTTGCCACGTTACAGTCAACCTGTCAAAGCCAATAAGCCCCCTGAGTTACCCCGCTATCTGCCGCCTGATTTTGCGGGCTGCTGTCTTTTAGTGGTTGAAGATGATCCTTTAGTGTTAGAAGTCATCAAAGCGCAACTGATGGAAATGCAGATTGAAGTTATTACCGCCTCTGATGCTAGTACAGCACTTGATCTACTCCAGCAGACTCCGAAAATAGATGCCGCTTTGATCGACATTGTGCTACCCGGCAACTTAAATGGCCGCCAACTCGCCAATCGCTTAGAAGCCGAATACCCAAGCTTCAGGGTCGCTTTCATGTCTGGCTACACGGAAAATGCCATTATCCATAATGCACGCTTAGACGAAGGTGTGATATTATTACAGAAGCCGTTTTCACGCAAAAATTTGGCTCTCGTCCTTAACCGTTTATTCAATAAAGGCAATGACCCACGGGGCGTTCAAGCGGTACGAGATAAAAGCTGAGGGACTTATCTATGAAACTATGCGCCCACTTCATTACCCTGGTTGTTGTGGCTATTTCATTTTGGATCACTGCCCTATTGCCTGTGTCAGCTGAAAACCTTGCGCCTGCAACCCATCTAAACCCGCCTCAAACACAAACCGGTCAACCCCTGCAAGTACGCCTCACACATACACGGGACACTAAGCTGGAAAATCTGATCTATTTTGCTCTGTTAAAACTAGCTTTAGAGAAAAGCCACCGCCCTTTTGAGATCAAGATTACGGAAGTTTCCACGTCAACACCGTCCATACGCATGATCAATAATCCTGAATTGATCAATGTCGTTTGGATGGGGACTGCACAAAAATTCGAACAACAATTGTGGCCGGTGCGCATTCCGCTGTTACGTGGCTTAGTCGGTTATAAAGTCTTACTCATCAGAAAAGATACTCAATCACAGTTTGATCAAATCAAAACGGAGCGCGATTTAGCAAACTTCAAAGCCTTATTAGGCTTAGGCTGGGTCGATGCGGATATTTTTGCGCACCATCAATTGCCCTATGTCGAAGGTGAATATTCTAGCTTAATGTCGATGCTCAGCTCAGGTCGTGCTGATTATTATCCACGCAGTATTTTTGAATTCAATCAAGAACTTGACCCCCAAAAACACCCTACCATTGAGCTTGAGCAATCCTTACTCTTGCATTATCCCTTAGCGATTTATTTCTTTGTTGCCCCCAATAACCATGCCTTACATGCTGCCTTGCAAGACGGTTTAGAAAAAGCAATGGCAGATTCTTCGTATAATCAACTCTTGGCGACGCATCCAGTCACCCGTGATGTGTTCAAGACACTCCATTTGCGCGACCGACGTTTAATAACGATTGATAATCCGTTTTTGACCGAGGAAACCCGCGCGGTGTTGGCGAAATATGCGCTCGACCCTCAGCAAATTTCTGATATTAACGCTCTTGGTACAGATCATCATGTACGCTAAACCTTGGCTTTCTTTATGGGTCATCACAACGGCCTTGCTCTTGAGTTTGGGATCAGAACTGAGTCTAGCCAAGCAACCCCCCGCTCCCACGCAAACTCCACCTCCCCCACAAACTTTGCAAGTACGGGTGACTCAGGCAGAAGGGATTGATCTTGAGCGCATTATCTATTTTGCTTTATTAAAGTTGGCCTTGGATAAAAGTGGACGGGCTTATGACTTAAAGGTCACCTCTGTTCCAGAAGCCAGCCCGCTCATGCGCATACATACCAACCCTGAACTGATCAATGTTTTTTGGAAGGGTAGTTCAGCGGCATTTGAGCAAGAGTTTTTGCCTGTCAGAGTTCCTTTACTACATGGCTTGCTGGGTTATCGTGTATTTTTAATTCGTAAAGACAGCCAAGCGCAATTTGATCAGGTTAAAACGATTGCTGACCTTGCCCATTTCCGCGCTTTACTCGGCCGAGACTGGATTGATGCTGAAATCTACCGAGCCAACCAGCTACCGGTCATTGAGAGCCTGTATCAGAATCTAATACCCATGTTAGTCGCAGGTCGAGGTGATTATTTTTCACGCAGTATTTTAGAAATCAATCAAGAGCTGAATCCTTTTCAATACCCTGAGATTGACATTGAACAATCCTTGCTATTGTATTATCCCTTAGTGATATATTTTTTTGTCGCACCGGATAATCAAGCTTTACACGATGCACTAAAAACAGGGCTGGAAAAAGCCATAGCGGATGGCTCTTATGAATTATTACTAGCAACACATCCCTCAACTCGTGACCTACTCAAGACTTTACATTTGAGCAAGCGGCATTTACTAAGGATAGAGAACCCGTTCTTAACGGAGGAGACTCGCGCTGTATTAGCGAAATACTTACCAAATCCACAGAACCTCTCTGAGCTAAGTGGATCTGAACATAAAAACTAATGAAAAAATTAATGAAAGCTTAAAAAGCTTCAAGCTAAGTTTGCTGATGAATTATGAATGATACTTTTACTTTGCAAGTCATCAAACCGCATTTGGGTCAAGTCAAGGTCTTAGCGGTCGATGATGAAAAAACTATTCTGCTGTTTTTGGAAACCATCCTACAAAGCGCGGGTTATCAAGTTATCTGTTGCAGTGATAGTTCAAAATGCATTGATTTAGCTCAGCAAGAACACCCTGATCTGATTCTATTAGATGTGATGATGCCTCAGATGGATGGCTTTGAAGTCTGTAAACGACTTAAAGCGCTCCCGACTGTCAGTAAAATTCCAGTGATTTTTATCACAATCAAAGGTGAAGCCCAAGACAAAATTGCAGGCTTCACCTCAGGAGGCGTGGATTATATAACCAAGCCGGTTGAGGCCGAAGTATTATTAGTTCGCCTGCAAAAACACATGGATATGTATTGGCTAAGGTGTGCATTAGAGGAGGCTATTCAGATCCAAACTGAAAAGCTCAATAACACCAAGCAAACCTTATACGAAGCCAATCATTTCTTAATTGAAGATCATTCACCGGGTGTATTGAGTCATCTAGAAGAAGGCAGTATTCGTCTAAGCACAACGGGGAAGTGCTTACAGGTGAATTCAACTGCCTTGCGCTTATTGGGTTATAGTCAAGATGATAATTTATTAGGCAAAAACCTCAACTTTTATCCACCCGATTTAGAGCGCGGTATTTTGGATCTATTGGGCAATCGCCTCTCTATTTATGAAGAGATCATGCTGCTCGATACGGTTTGGCATGATCGCAAGGGTCAAGATTTTCCGGTCGAACTGCGCTCTAAACCCGTGTTAGATAAACAAGGTGCAACCAGCATTCTAATCCATTTTAGTGACATCAGTCAGCGCAAACGCATCGAAGCTCGCTTGCACGCTTTAGCTTACAAAGACTCGATGACGGGTCTGTCTAATCGAACTCTGTTTATGATGCTGTTACAGCGGGAATTAGCGCAGCTACAAGCCTCTAATCAAGCATTTGCCTTACTCTTACTGGATGTTGATTATTTTAAACAAGTCAATGACGGCTATGGGCATATGATCGGTGATGAATTGCTGATTATGCTGGCCAAACGTCTACTCAGCTTTACAGTTCCTAATGATAAAATTGCGCGCTTAGGGGGCGATGAGTTTAGTCTGATTATTAATGGCTTCAAAGACCAAGAAGAGCTATTAACATGGGTCAACCAGCTTGCCAAGAGACTCAATGAACCTTATTACTTTAAATCAGGTATCCATTTGAATGTAACCATCAGTATGGGGATTAGTATTTGTGAAAATCGCCAACTCAGCGTCGAAGATTTGCTCGGTCGCGCAGATTTGGCTTTATATAAGGCTAAAGAAGATCGAACGGGTCATTATTATTTATATGATCATACCCTGTCACAAATACAAGGATTAGAACTCGAACTCAAACAAAAATTTCCGAGTTTACTGGAAAATAATAGCTTATTTGTCGAATATCAACCGCAATTCTCTACTCTAACCCAAGCCTATAATGGTGCTGAGGCTTTAATTCGTTGGAATCATCAAAGCCGAGGTAAATTACAAGCGGAAGTTTTTTTTGAGAGTGCTAAAAAGAAAGGCTTTATTCGAGAAATGTCTTATTTTGTATTACATAAGGTTTGTAAGCAAATGAGCCAATGGCTCAGGCAAGATGTCGATTTCAAAGCCATTTCGGTGAATATCTGTGCAGAACAGATTATGCAAGAAGATTTTGCACAAAAAATTCTCGCACCTATTACAAAATATCAGATACCGTTTGATAAAATCATTTTAGAAGTCACTGAAAACTCACTGGTGAATATTTCACCCACTAGCCTGCAAGCTTTAGAATGTTTACATAACTTAGGTATTCGCTTTGCAATTGATGATTTTGGAGTTGGCTTTTCTTCAATCAAACTACTAAAAAGTTTTCATTTTGATATTTTAAAAATAGATAAATTATTTATTGCCGAAATACTACATGATGCGAAAAATGACCAAATCGTCAAATCATTAATTTCACTGGCTGCTAATCTTAATCTACAAGTGGTTGCAGAAGGCGTAGAAACTCAAGAGCAACTGCTGTTTTTGCGAGAGCATCATTGTGATTGTGTACAAGGATTTTATTTTAGCCCCTCACTCAGTAGTGTCAAATTAGCCAGTTATTTTTCTCCCCACCCTCTAAAAAATCCGCATGCTAACTAATATTGAAAAGATTCAAAAAATTGAAAAGATCGAAGACATTAAGGGTCTAAATCTTGATCAAGGCTTGAAAAATACCGGCTATTCAAGGCGTATTTATACCCGCTTACTTGCTCATTTTCTTATCTCTTGCCCTGACTATTATCAACAACTCAAAAATACTATCGAACAAAATGATGCTGAACAGCTTAGAAGAATTACTCATAAACTATACGGAGTCAGTGAATTATTAGGATTAGACTTAATTGCACAAAGTTGCAGTCTTTTATTATCCAACTCACTCACTACCACAGAAAATCGAAGTTCGACAGAGCAAAGATTAATTAATCTACTCGCGCATTTAGACAGTTTGTATACTCAAAATCAGGATAAGATTCAAGCATGGAGCAAGAACTAATTATTTTATTGGTAGAAGATGAAACTACCTATGCACAATTATTAGAATTATATTTACTGGATTTTGGTCATACTATTTACAAAGCACATACTATTTCTGATGCGGAAAGCCTGCTCCATAATCAACTTGATTTGCTAATAACCGATATGAACCTGCCCGATGGCGATGGTAACCAGTTAATGCAATCAGCTCGTGCAAAATGGCCTGAACTAGCGGTGATCTTTATGACCGGCTATATCAATAATGCTAAAATCCCTAGCCGATTTGATCAAGACAATAAAACCCTGTTTTTAAAAAAACCTTTTCCTCTCAAACAGCTATTAGAAGGGATTCACTTACTGACTCGGCCGATTGCTTAGAGGTGATTGTTTAAAGGTCTTAGAGTCATCTGCTTGACTCCTTCAGACGAAGGCCTTGTCAGCAAGGGCAGTAGCGTTAACTGCTTATGAATACCACCTTATCCAACCCCCTATGTTTTGCCCTTTCAGAGTGGCTGGGGGGCTATTTTTATCATTGACTAACCAGTCAATCAATGATATTTCATAGGCAATTTTAATACCCAAGAGGCATCACTATGAAATCTCAGGCCAAGGCGGTCGTAATCGGTGGCGGCGTAGTGGGCGTTAGTACGCTCTATCACCTCGCGCGTAAAGGATGGACGGATGTCGTTTTGCTTGAGCGCAAAGAACTGACTTCTGGCTCGACTTGGCATGCAGCGGGTTTATTGCCCTTGTTTAATATGAGTTATTCAGTCGGCAAATTGCATCAATATTCCGTCCGCTTTTATCAAGAGCTTGAACAAGAAACGGGTTTATCAGTCGGTTTTAGTAAAGTCACCAACATTCGTTTGGCTTGTACTGAAGATCGAATGGATGAATATCGTTATTACTCAGGCGTTGCCAAAACCGTCGGGGTCGAGGTGAAATTCCTGACACCGGATGAAGTAAAGGCGATTTGGCCGATGTGTAATACCGAAGGCTTGATTGGTGCGATTCAGCATCCAGAAGACGGTTATATTCAACCCAATGATTTAACCACTGCCTTAGCCAAGGGTGCGCGCGCTCGAGGGGCTGAAATCTATCGTCACACCACCGTGACTGCGATTGAGCAATTAGACGACGGACATTGGTTAGTCAAAACCGATCAAGGCGATATTACTTGTGAGCATGTGATTTCCTGTACCGGTAGCTTCGCACGTAAAACCGGCGATATGGTGGGCTTGGATATTCCAGTCATTCCCGTTGAACATCAATTCATTGTCACTGAACCGCATCCTGAAATTTTAGAGCGCAAAAAACAAGGTCTACCCGAACAAGGCGTATTACGTGAATCGGACGCAGGCTATTATTTACGTGAGGAGGCGGGGGGTTTATTACTGGGCCCTTATGAAAAAGGTGCACCTTGCTGTTATGTCGACGGCCCCGCGCCTGATTGCGAAAATGAATTATTCCAAGAAGATCTTGACCGCTTAATGCCTCATATTGAAGCTTGTATTAATCGCGTACCTGCTTTCGGTGAAGTCGGTGTTAAATACGTTTATAACGGCGCGATTGCATATACACCCGATGGTAATCCGATGGTGGGGCCTGCCTGGGGTTTGAAAAACTTCTGGTTGAATGAAGGTCATAGCTTCGGGATTACGGCAGCGGGTGGCGCGGGTTGGCAATTAGCCGAATGGATAGTCGATGGTGAACCAACGGTTGATATGATGGGCGTTGATCCTCGTCGCTTTGGCCCTTATGCTTCACGCGGTTATTTACGCCAAAAGAATGAAGAAGCCTATAGCAATGTCTTCACCGTACACTATCCTAATGAAGAACGCCCTGCGGCACGTCCTTTAAAAACCAGCCCTTGTTATAGCCGGATGCAAGCTTTAGGGGCGGTGTTTGGGCAAACGTATGGCTGGGAACGTCCACAATGGTTTGTACCGGCAGGCTATCAATTAACCGCAGCCGACTTAGATCCAGCCGACGTTTTACTGAATGAAAATCACGGTGCCCCCTTAGCAGATGGGCGGATCGTTGAAAAATACTCCTTCCGCCGCTCAAACTATTTTGAATTTGTTGGGCAAGAATGCCGCCATGTGATGGAAAAAGTCGGCATTTTAGACATGAGTGCTTTTGCTAAATACGAAGTGACGGGGCGTGGAGCAGAAGCGTGGTTGGAATCTTTATTTGCCAATAAAATTCCACAGGCCGTTGGACGGATTGGTTTGTGCCATATGCTCACTAAACGGGGCGGGGTACGTGCTGAATTCACCGTCTATAAAACTGGCAAGCAAGCTTATTATTTAGTGGGTGCTGGGGCATTTGAACGCCATGATTATGATTATTTAGAAAAACTCTGCCCAAGCGATGGCCGTGTTAAATTGCAAAAAATCACCACTCAATACGGTGTTTTAGTCATTGCAGGCCCGCGCTCTCGTGAGCTATTACAAAAACTCACCGACACTGACTTATCAAATGCCAATTTCAAATGGCTAACTGGTAAAAAGATCAATGTAGGGGCAGCACAAGCTCAAGCCTTACGAGTGAATTTCGTCGGCGAATTAGGCTGGGAATTACATCACCCGATTGAAATGCAAAACTATATCTTTGATCAAGTGATGGCAGCCGGTGCTGAGTTTGATATTAAACCGTTTGGTATTCGAGCGATGGATTCAATGCGTTTAGAAAAATCCTATCGCTTAATTCCTCGTGAAATGTCGATTGAATACTCTGCTTTAGAATCCGCTTTAGATCGCTTTGTGCGTTTAGATAAGCCAGATTTTATCGGCAAACAAGCCCTGATTGATTGGCAAGCGCGAGGCTTCAAGAATGCCTTCGTAACTCTTGAAGTACATGGTGTCACCGATGCGGATGCACGCGGGTCGGAGGTTATTTTCTATAATAATCAAGTCGTAGGGCGTACTACCTCCGGTGGTTACGGCTGGCGAATTGGCAAATCCTTAGCACTAGCTATGGTAACCCCCGGCTTAGATGCCATCGGGACTCCATTAGAAGTGGAAATTCTCGGCAAACGCTATCCAGCAACTGTGATTATTGAATCGCCTTATGATCCAGAGAATGAGAAACTGCGGGCTTAATTAGACCTAAAACTTAGGGGGCTACTAGCGCCCCCTAAATACTTGCTTAACTTTTACCTATCCCACCCACACCCGTGCATTTCTAAACATACGCAGCCACGGGCCATCTTCTAGCCATTCATCCGGTTTCCATGAGTGTTGCACCGCACGGAATAAGCGCTCGGGATGGGGCATCATCGTAGTAAAGCGCCCATCTTCAGTGCTTAAGCCTGTAATCCCAAGCGCTGAGCCATTCGGATTTTCGGGATAATGCTCCGTGGCTTGGCCGTAGTGATCGACATAGCGCAAGCTCACCAAACCCTCGGCTAATACTTGCTCAGGGCTAGCGGTATCAAACACAGCTCGTCCTTCCCCATGCGCAACCGCAACCGGTAGGATTGAGCCATGCATACCTTGTAGGAATAAAGAAGGCGAAGCTAAAACTTCAACATTGACTAAGCGTGCTTCAAATTGCTCAGAGGTATTGCGATAAAAACGCGGCCAATGCGCCGCCCCGGCAATCATCTCTCGTAACTGAGAGAACATCTGACAACCATTGCAAACCCCTAAACCAAAGGAATCAGCGCGGGCAAAGAAAGCGGCAAACTCATCCCGCGCACGGGGATTTAAGAGGATGGTTTTAGCCCAGCCGCCACCAGCACCCAAAACATCACCATACGAGAAACCACCACAAGCCACTAAGCCTTTGAAATTTTTCAGGCTGACCCGACCGCTAATAATATCGGTCATGTGCACATCGATGGCCTTAAAGCCTGCCCGATCAAAAGCCGCCGCCATTTCAATCTGCCCATTCACACCCTGCTCACGCAAAATGGCAATACTCGGACGCACACCAGTATGAATAAACGGGGCAGCAATATCTTGATCCTGATCGAAGCTCACCTTAACCCTTAAACCGGGGTCTTGCGCATCGGCAATCTTTTCAAACTCTTGTGCCGCACACCCTGCATTATCGCGTAAAGCCTGCATCCGATAGCTGGTTTCAGACCATAATTGCTGCAAATCAATCCGAGGCAAGCGTAAAACCTCATCATGGCCAAAGGTTAGAACCAATTCATCCGTATCATTCAGTTCGCCAATCACATGCACATAATGCCCTAAGCCTGCTTCACGGAAGACGGCTAGCACGGTATCGGTATCACAATGGCAAACTTGCAATACCGCCCCTAACTCTTCACTAAATAAAGCCTCTAATACATGATCCGCCAGATCGCCTAAATGTGCGGTAACCCCAACATGGCCTGCAAAGGCCATCTCAGCCAAAGTGGCCAATAAACCACCATCAGAGCGATCGTGATAGGCTAAGATTAGCTTTTCACTACGCAACTCTTGAATAACTTCAAAGAAATCTTTTAAGGCTTGAGGATCATCTAAATCGGGCGCGTAATGCCCGACTTGAGCATAGACCTGTGCTAAAGCTGAGGCCGCTAAACGATTTTTGCCCTTACCTAAATCCACCAAAATTAAATCGGTATCGCCCTGATCTGTGCGTAATTGAGGCGTTAAGGTCTTGCGTACATCTTGCACCGGAGCAAACCCTGAGATAATCAAGGATAAGGGCGCTGTCATTTCACGGAGCGTATCCCCTTGTTGCCAAACCGTTTTCATGGATAAAGAATCTTTACCGACCGGAATCGCAATCCCTAAACGGGGGCATAAGTCTTCACCCACCGCTCGCACCGTATCAAATAAGGCCGCATCTTCCCCCTGATAACCTGCTGCAGCCATCCAATTGGCAGAAAGACGAATATCACTCAGCTTAGCAATATCAGCCGCTGCCATATTAGTAATCACCTCACCAATAGCCATGCGCCCCGATGCAGGCGGGTCCACTAAAGCAATCGGGGTGCGCTCACCCATCGCCATAGCCTCCCCTGTGTAGCCGACATAATCGGTTAAAGTCACAGCCACATCCGCAACTGGCACTTGCCAAGGCCCTACCATTTGATCACGCGCCACCAAGCCGGTAATCGTGCGATCACCAATCGTAATTAAAAAAGCTTTGGATGCAACAGCTGGGAAAGTGAGTACACGCTCTACTGCTTCGCGTAGCTCAACCCCCGCCCATTGCAATTCAGGCTTATGGAAAGTCTGGTGATGTACATCCCGTAGCATCTTCGGCGGCTTACCTAATAGCACATTCATGGGTAGATTGACGGGGTAATTGTCAAATAAGGAATCGCCAACCAATAACTGCTGATCAACCGTTGCTGTCCCTACCAAAGCATAAACTGCACGCTCCCGCTCACACAAAGCGCGAAATACCGCTAAACGCTCCTCAGCAATGGCCAGTACATAACGCTCTTGGGCTTCATTGCACCAAATTTCCATCGGTGCCATGCCTGGCTCATCATTCGGCACGGTACGCAGCTCAAACTTTCCTCCGCGCCCGGCATCATTGATAATTTCGGGAATCGCATTAGAAATCCCACCCGCACCCACATCATGAATCGACAAAATCGGATTGTTTTTGCCCAACGCCACACAGCGATCAATCACCTCTTGGCAACGGCGCTGCATTTCGGGATTACCGCGTTGCACGGAAGCAAAATCAAGATTTTCGCTGCTTGTCCCTGAGGCCATTGACGAAGCAGCCCCTCCCCCTAAGCCAATTAACATCGCAGGGCCACCGAGAACGACAATCGGTGTACCTTCGGGGAGTTTTTTCTTCTCCACATGCCCTGCCCGAATATTGCCTAAGCCGCCTGCGATCATAATGGGCTTATGATAACCCCGTAATTCTAAACCTTTCGCGCCCGGCACTTCTTGCTCAAAGCTACGGAAATAACCCGCCAAATTCGGGCGACCGAATTCATTATTAAAGGCGGCTGCACCAATCGGCCCTTCCAGCATAATGTCTAAAGCCGATACGATGCGCTCCGGCTTGCCAAACTCACGCTCCCAAGGGCGCGGAAAACCCGGAATTTTTAAATGCGAGACCGAAAAACCACATAAGCCTGCCTTAGGCTTAGAACCGATCCCTGTTGCCCCTTCATCCCGAATTTCCCCTCCAGAACCAGTCGCAGCCCCAGGGAAAGGCGAAATAGCTGTAGGATGATTATGGGTTTCTACCTTCATTAAGATATGCACTGGCTCATGGGTATAATGGTACTCATGACCTTCACCATTGGGCATAAAGCGAGTGGCATCAAAGCCTTCCATCACAGAGGCATTATCTTTATAGGCGGATAAAATCCCATTCGGTGCATGCTGATAGGTATTGCGAATCATGGCAAACAGTGATTTATCTTGCTGTTTACCATCAATAATCCAATCCGCATTAAAAATCTTATGGCGGCAATGCTCAGAATTGGCTTGCGCGAACATCATTAATTCGACATCTGTAGGATTCCGCCCTAATTCAGCATAATTAGCAGCCAAATAATCAATTTCATCCACCGATAAAGCCAAGCCCCAAGCTTGATTAGCGTGGGCTAAGGCTGCACGCGCATCGGCAGAAATATCGACATAACGTAAAGCGGCGGGTTCAGCATGACTAAACAATACGATAGCATCTTGATACTCACTGAGTACGGTTTCTGTCATCCGATCATGCAAAGCTTGGCTAATGAGGGCTTGCTCTGCATGGGTCAAGGCCGTACTAACCTCTAGGGTATAAGCTAGCCCGCGCTCAATACGTTCAACCACGCTCAGGCCGCAGTTATGCACAATATCGGTGGCCTTACTCGACCATGGCGAAATCGTGCCGGGGCGCGGCGTGACCAAAAAGAGCTGCCCCGTTGGCAACCCCTTACTCTGCTCTTCTCCATAATTCAAAATCATGGCTAACTGGGTTTGTTCATTCTCAGTCAGTTCGCGGGTACTGCGTACAAAATGTATATAAGAGGCTTGAATAGCAATGATCGTCGGCACAAGGGCTTGCAGAGCGGTTAAGAGCTTGTTTTGACGAAAATTGGAAAGGGCAACACTACCAGAAAGGATCAGCATGAGGTCAAATCGCCTGTTATTTCTAAAGCAAATATGATACCGAAAGACGGAAGGACATGACAGAGTGCTCACAAACGCATATAATGCCTAATTCCACCAGTTCGGTGACCTTGGGGGGCGACATGGCTTCGACGTGGGTTACAAAACTTGGGGAGCATGCAGTGGGTGTGGTGACCACTTAAACACTAGTCACAAAAAATAGTCGCAAACGACGACTCTTACGCTCTCGCAGCTTAATAACCTGCTGATAGCTGTCTGACCGAGGCCGTGCTTATGCGTTCGGGTTTCAGGCATCATCTAACATAAGATCGCGCTTACGTTTGTTCAGGGCAAGAGCGCTAAACCCTAACTGAAACAGCCTGCAAGCCAGCCTGTCAATCGGCGGGATGCGGGTTAAACAAAAGATTGAATAAGCATGTAGCGCCTTCAAGCAGCGGATTTGCGGACGGGGGTTCAATTCCCCCCGCCTCCACCACTTACCAATCTAATCCAGACCATTCTAGACCAGCTAAAACCTTGTTAAATAAGGATTTTAGCTTTTCTGAGAAAAACCCTCAATTAGTCTCAGATGGTCTAGAACAGTCTCCGTTATGCCACAAATTTGCCACATTTCCACCACAAACTAAGCAAGAGTCTAATCGCTCTTCTGCTAAGTATGATGACTTACACCATACAATTCTTAGTGATCTTGCGCCCTTAGCAACCGACTTAGGATTAAGGTTTGCACACACTCAAAAATGCTATGATTATGAGCAGGCTCATCAAGAACTCGTCGATATACATAAAAGCTTACGCATTGAGGATCTGAATCTTTGTGCCAGTACACAAGAATTAAAGATTAAAGCAAGTGGTTACGCCGCTCGATGTCGATTATCTAGGCAACAATGTAAAAGCACTGAACACGCCTATCAATGCTGTAAACAATTTATTAAACATTACCAACTTACTCCACCTAGCATTAAACAAGGTGATCTCATTCCTGCTCTCAATCGCATGTGTTGTGAGCGCTGGTGGTTTCGTAAAATAAAAATTTTACGCCTCAGAAGAATAGAAACGGTGGCACGCAATATAGAGCTAGTGAATCATTCACGCTCCTCTTATTCAAATCCAGAAGTTCGCCGTGCTGAACTCATGGTTCGCATTAGGGGTTTTGAGGTAGTTGCTGAGCTTTTAGGCCATGTTGGAGAGTTTTACACCTTAACTACTCCATCACGAATGCACGCTTGCTTAAAACATGGAGCCAATAATCCCAAATATGATGGAACCACTCCCAAACAAGCACAAGACTATCTCACGCATTTATGGGCTTTAATGCGCTCAGAACTGCATCGCCAAGGGATCAATCTGTATGGCTTTCGGGTGGTCGAACCCCACCATGATGGCACGCCGCATTGGCATTTAATGCTTTTCATGCCTGAAAAACAGAAAACAGTAGTTAGGCAAATCATGCAACATTATGCCTTTTTAGATACACCAAACGAACTAGGAGCCAAAGACCATCGCTTTAAAGCCATTAATATTGACCCTGATAAAGGCACGGCGGCAGGTTACATTGCAAAGTACATAGCCAAAAATATCGACGGTTACGGTCTAAATCAAACACCTGATGATAAAAACGCTTCTGAGACGGCAGAACGTATTATCACATGGGCGAATACTTGGGGAATTAGACAATTCCAGCAAATAGGTGGCCCCAGTGTAACCGTATGGCGTCAGTTACGTCGCCTAGATAAAGTTGAAGATGAAGAACTTGAACAAGTACGAATAGCTGCAACCGCAAATGACTGGGCAGCCTTCATGCTAGCGATGGGTGGTATTGAGCTTGCTAAAAAAGACCAACCTATTAAGCCCTATTACGACTATGGGTCGTATCTAAATCAAGAAACTGGCGAGATTTCTCAAATTATAGAAAATCGCTATCTAGAATCAAGCCACCAGCGCATCGTTGGAGTTATTGCAAAAGGTATTGCTTACGACTCCCGTAAACACTATTGGACTGTTAACACAAGAGCTGCCGGTTCACTGTTGAACTCATCGCTCGAAGCATGCGAGGAAGCGGTGAGTTCAACAGTGAGAGGGAGCAACCGCGCCGGAGGCGTTCTGAGTGGGCTACTTCCACGAGATGCGACGACGGACAGGAGGAGCGACGAAGGGAAGTAGCCCACGATTAAGTCTCGGACTTGGACTTGGACTTGGACTTGTATCAATAACTGTACTAACTATGAAAAATCCTAAAGGTCAACTTCTTACATCACCTTAAGAGATCAAGAAATATGAGTGAATTTGTACTAGATGAGGCGGTAGCACTGATCTATCAGCATGTAGTTTTAAAAAAGAACTTAATTTCGCACGATAAGAAACCCGAACTAGCTAACATTGGACATATCTGTGGTGTACTCACCTTAAATGATCAAATTGAAATTGTTGTGAAATTTATGGATGAGCTTAAGCAATTTAACAAAACTGAATTTCAAGCTCAGATGGTCATACTTCAACCATAATATTGACTATGATACTTACTAGTATATTATAAAAGTCACTATTGACTTCTAAAGATACTAGACAATGAATGAACAGATAAACCGTTTACTAATGGTTGATAAGGAAACAGAAGAAGCCATTCTGCAAAAAATGCGCGAGTTCCAAGGTATAGCTACTACTCTCGAAAGCGCTTTAGGTGCTTTGGTTGTAGGCCAGTATTTTGGCTGGCGTGTACTCAAACTATTACATACACCTGCTACCTATCGTCGTTACGAAAAAGTATTAGGCATTAAGTTTCGAGATGTTTGCCCCGAGATTACCGAGATGGGCAAAAAGAAAAGCATCGGCTATGCGATTACTGAAAAATTAGGCAGCTTTTGGGCGGTAATTATGGGAAGGAAGAAAGTACCTAATAAAGGCAATTTGGCTAATGAAGATGAAGTCAGACGTATAGCTGATGCTTTCGAGGAACCTAGTAAATGACTATGGTTAATGAGTATATCACTATCAAGAAATTTGCAGAAATCAGCGGTCTAACAGAAGAGGCCATTCGCCAATATATAAAAAAAGGAATTTGGATTAAAGGCACACACTGGATCAAGTCACCTAATGTGAATAGAAACTATATTGTTGTGAAGGCAGTAAATCAATGGATAGCGGGTACAAAGGTATAACCATTCGAGGCAACAGTTTAGTTTTAGCATTTACTTATCAGGGTAAGCGCTGCCGTGAAACGATTCCACAGCCTCCTACCAAAACAGCATTGAAGCAATGTGCTCTAAAACTTCAGGCTATCAAGTATGAAATAAAAATGGGTACTTTCGATTACCCAAAGCACTTCCCTTTCAGTAAAAAAGCTAAGGCTTTCCGTCGAGCTGATCAATACACTATTCAAGAAGCTTTACAAGATTGGTTAAAGCGAAACCAACCGAACTACGAATTAAGTACACTGCATGGTTACAATAGTGCTATTTTTTATCACTTAATCCCTCAGTTCGGTACTCTGAAGGTTGTCGACTTATCAGCTATTCAGCTCAAGGAGTGGCTCGCCAAGCTCACTTGCTCCAACAAAAGAAAAAATAATATTCTGATACCTTTACGGCGTCTTTACGAAGAAATGTATCTCGACGAAAAAATTGATAAAAATCCTTTAGACCGAATCAAAAATCTGATGGTATCACCTCGAGAACCCGAGCCGTTTACCTTGGATGAAATTGAGAAAATCCTGAGTCAGTTAGAAGGGCAGGAAAGAAACCTCATCCAGTTCGCTTTCTGGTCAGGCTTAAGAACCTCTGAGTTGATCGCCTTAACTTGGCAAGACATAGATTTTGAAAATAATCGGTTTTATGTGCGTCGGGCTAAAGTAGAAAGTTTTATCAAAGGCACAAAAACTCGTGCAGGCTCTAGAACTGTAAGCTTGCAAGCTCAAGCTAAACAAGCTCTACTCAGTCAATTTGCTTACACTGGGTCACTCAATGAGGTTATTTTTCATGATTCACGCAAGAATGAACCGTGGAAAAATGACCAAGGCATCAGAAAGATAGTTTGGACACATGCACTTAAAAGAGCCGAAGTGAAGTATAGAGAACCCTATCAAACTCGCCACACCTTTGCCTCTATTCTGCTATCAAGAGGTGAAGAGCCTATGTGGGTAGCTACTCAAATGGGGCATAAAGACTGGGGCATGATTCGGAAGGTTTATGGGCGCTGGATTCCCTCCACAAGTGTTACGAAATAAGAGTGCTGCTATTTAGTAACTAAATGATAAACAGTAAATCATATAAATATTTATATACTGGTGCACTATGAAGGATATAGTATGGTGTGGAGATAGTTTAGAACGTTTAAAAGCTTTTAGCGACACCGCTAGACGCGAAGCGGGTCATGAGCTTAGTAGTATACAAATGGGTGAAGAACCTAGTGACTGGAAACCTATGAAAAGTATCAGACAAGGAGTGAATGAAATTCGCATTCATGATGAAAGTGGAGCTTTTCGGGTCATTTATATTGCTAAGTTTGAAGATGCTGTTTATGTGTTGCATGCGTTCCAGAAGAAGACACAGAAAACTGAAAAGCAGGATATTGAATTAGCGCGAAAGCGTTTAAGTGTGTTAAGAGGTGAACGAAATGGCTAGAAGTGCTTTTTATGATTTGTTTGAAGCTGAAGAGGCCGCTAATTTAGAGGTTCGTTCTGAGTTGATGCGTGAGTTAAAGCGTTTATTGACAGAGCGTTTTAAGACTCAACAAGCAGCAGCAGATTATCTAGGGGTTGCGCAAAGTCGAATCAGTGATTTGTATACGGGTAAGATTAATGTGTTTAGCATTGATATGTTGTTAAGCATGTTAACAAAAATTGGTAAACGGGTTGAGATTAGTATTCAGGAAGCGGCTTAGCTTGAAGTACATAACCTTACGTAGCTTTAAACTATCCCTATTACTATCAAGCTATAGATCTCAAGACACACTCTTAGATAGATGAGAACTTAAATGATTGATTTAATTAAAAAGGACAAGGGTTCAACTCCCCCCATCTCCACCAAATTATAATTTCACCAAGTTCCAGACTATCCTAAGACCCTTTACAGGCCACAATCTGTAAGGGGTTTTTCGTTTCTAGTCATTCCTGCTGGTAGCTAGTAAGCCCAAAGAATGCGGTAGATGTAAATGATTGATAAATTAGTAGTTCGCTGATGCGCTGTTTTTTTACCTACTCATAGTGATAACGACATGCCGCTATGTAAATACAACCATCTTCTGGTAAGTAGACAAGCCGATGCACCTTATCAATCCGACGCGACCAATACCCTGATAGATTGCCTTTCAGTGGTTCAGGCTTACCAGTGCCTTTGAATGGGTTTTCCATGCACTCTTTTAGTAGTTCATTAATTTTAACTACTTTATCAGCATCTTCCTTTTGCCAGTATAAATAATCTTCCCAAGCGTGATCAGTCCAAGCCAAAGCAATTTGCTTTGCATCTTGTTTATTTTTCACTTTCCGTTTTGTGCTCAATGGCTAGTATCTCCCTAGTCTTGGCTGTACCAGCCTTTATTTGAGCGATCGACTCATAAAGCCGCTGTGCATTTTTTGGGCTACTCAATAAGTAAATAGTCTCTTGCATGCTATTAAAATCTTCAAGGGACAGCATTACGACATGATCACCACGCTGGCGGGTAATAACAGTTGGCTCATGATTACGACACACATTGTCCATTGCTTGTTTAAAGCTAGCCCGCGCTTCGGTGTAGGTTAAAACATTCATAAATTCTCTCTACCTCTAAATATTAGTGGCCTGCCTGTTTGTGGCTGAGGTACAATTGATTGTACAAAAGAATGTACAATCTTGCATATTAAATAATAGGTCATGCTTTAGAAGAGTTGAAGAGTGCTGAATCATGAGCTACGCGACGGCTTTCACTCGTATGATTTCCACAGGACTAAGCAATGGCTACGATCGCAGTGAAGTGATGTTATTGTGATAGTGAGTGTACCAGCAGGGTCATGCGCGTAGTTTCGAGTGTATTGTACTGATGGCTAGGCGGCTTACCAGCGATGACTATCTACTGATAAGCCAAGGTGATCGGGGAGTTCATCAACAGGACATTTTTTTCAACTTATCTAAATCACGACTCCTTCATTTTCCATACTTTAGGACAATTAAATGAACACCCTCGTTACCCTTGTTAACACCCTCGTTACCCTTGTTAACACCCTCGTTACCCTTGTTAACACCCTCGTTACCCTTGTTAAATTACCCTAAACCTCACGTCAAACTCATACATCCTCTAAATCAAATAAGCTTTCCATTAGGTTTTGTGGGGGAGCAAAGAAATAATTGCCGCCGACAGCAGTGGTAAAATCAAGTAAGCGATCGGTTAAGCCATCTTCACTTAGGCCATACATACGCTCTAACATCCGATCAAGTACACCTAAATCTTTGGTATAGCCTAAGAAAATCGTGCCCTTTTCCCCACCAACACTCGCATAAGGCAAGTTATGGCGCATAATGTCAATATCAATATTCGAGCGAACATTATGGGCGGTCGGCGGTTTAATCGCATCCGGCAATTCAGCACCATCCCATTTAGTGCGACCGATCACTTTCTCCTGTGCATCCACCGTCAGCCCTTGCCACTTAGTTAAATCATGCACAAAGCGCTGTGCTAATAAGAAACTGCCCCCCGCACAATCCCCTGCGGACTCATCTAATAAGGTGGCAGCTATACGATCCCCTTCATCGACTGGATTCTCAATCCCATCAATAAAGCCAATCAGATCACGCCGATCGTGGAAACGAAAACCCTGCCGCTCATCCAAGACGCTAGCCCCTTCCCAATCCTGCATGAGTGCGGCCGCCAATTCATAACAAAGATCAATACGCTCACTGGTAATATGTACAAACAAATTGGCAGGTAATAAAGGATGCGGATAGGTACCTTCAATTACCGGCATTTTGCGGAAATTTGTAGGGCCATTCGGATGTAGCTGCTCCCATAACTCCTTGGCAAAGGCGAGCGTGGTTGTTATTTGCGCCTCAGGTGCTATCCGTGCCAACACATGGCGCTTGGCATAAAAGGCTGTAATCTGCTCTTGTAAATGGGCTTGAGCCACTTCATTCAGTTGAATAAAGATAAATAAGGCAGCAGGATTGTGTTCACCATTAATGGCGGATTGCGCAGATATTGGCACGGGCAGCTCCTCATAAGCGAATGCATCGGTCAAATGCTAATAACTTAGCACGAATATTAATTATAAGAGAGAATGGCAATTCAGTGAATATTTAAGCGTCCTGATAGTCGCTCAGCCTACTCATAACCATATAAGCCAACAGCCATTCATGCAAAGCAAGCACTAAGCTTCCTCTATGCCTTGAAAACTCTCATACAGCGCTTCTACACCTGATTGATATTCCTCTGAACGTACCCAGCTTAATAGCTTGCCGAGCATCTCTTTAAGTTGCTCTACTTCAGCGGGTTCAAGCGGTTGTACGAGTAAAGCCTCAGCGGTATCCGATAGCTCCCGTCCTAGCTGTCGGCAAGTTTTACCGCTAGCTGTTGTAAACAAACCATAGCGGCGAGCATCTTCGGTACTGTTCACCCGCAAAATCAAAGCCTTGTCCAATAAGCTCCGAATCAAACGCGAAACTAAGCTACGGTCTAAGCCAGATACCCGCATGATTTCATTAAATTCAATCCCGGGATGATCATCAATCAGACGCAAGATTCGCATTTCACGAATATTACAACCCAGCTTTTCCACAAACAGCGGATCGTTGGCACTGATCGCATTATTCGCCAGTGTCTCCAAGCGGTAGGTTAAACGGCTTTTTTTGAATATTTTGTCCTTATCGAGGGTCATCATCATACCTTGCCAAAATTTTTATTGAATATAGCAATTTGCACTGCCAAATGACTAGACAAATTAGTTTCATTTTGAGAATATCTCTAAATGAGAATTCTATGAATAAGATGGGAGGCAGAGATACAGTGGATACAACTCATCCGATACAGGCATGGTTGCTTGAACAACGCCCCCAATGGGAGACTTGGCTGTATACCATCCATCAACGCCCCGAAACAGGCTTTGAGGAAAATCATACCGCTCAGTTTGTGGCGGCTCGTTTAAATGAGCTAAATATCGACTGTATTACCGGCCTTGGCAAAACCGGTGTGTTGGGTATTTTACAAGGCACCGCAGGCGCTGGACGTCGGATTGCTTTTCGAGCAGAACTAGACGCTCTCCCCATGCAAGAATGCTCGGGTGTGTCTTATCACTCACGTATTGAGGGCAAGTTTCATGGTTGTGGGCATGATGGGCATACCACGACTCTGCTCGCGGCGGCGGCTTATTTAGCTGCGCATCGGGATTTTGCTGGCACTGCGCTTTTTATTTTTCAACCCGCAGAAGAATTGCTAAGCGGTGCGCAAGCGATGCTCGCTGATGGCTTATTAACACGCTTTCCTTGTGATGAAATCTACGCACTGCATAATCTACCGGGCTTAGGAAAAGGCAAAATTGCGATTCCTTCGCAAGGTGCACTTGCTTCTGCAGATCATATTGAAGTCAAAATTCATGCTAAAGGTACACATGGCTCTGCCCCACAGACGGGGCAAGATGCGATTCTGGCTTCTGCACATTTCTTAACAAGCTTACAACAAAGCCTGACACGAATTTTAGATAGCCGTGACAGTGGAGTGATTTCATTTGGCAGCATTCATGCCGGACACGCGAATAATATTCTGCCAGAAGAGCTGATCATGACGGGCACGATTCGTACTCATGCTGAAGCAGTACGCGCGAGTATTCACGCACACATTCAAAAAGCTGCTGATAGCACCGCATTATTATATGGGGTGCAATTCAGCATTGATTATCCGCATCAAGCACCGGTCACCTTGAACCACACACAGGCGGTTGAGGCCGTACAAAATATCGCCTTACAGGTCGCGGGTTCTGAAAACGTTATCATGAATGCGCGACCCGTCATGGCCTCGGAAGATTTTGCTTATTTTCTACAGCAAGTCCCCGGCGCTTATTTCTTTATGGGGCAAGAAGGGGCGTATTGCCATCACCCACAGTTTATTTTTGATACTGACATTATTCCCTTAGGGGCGAGTGTGATAGTGGAGTTGATCCGCCAACAAGCCGCACAACCCACGCACTAATTCGCTTTAATCATGTTACGGAGGAGAGACAAATGAAACATACCGGACTCAAATTGAGTTTATGGACCTTAGCCATTACCAGCAGTTTTGCGGCTAACCCACTCGCTGCTGAGACTTTAAAAATGTCAAGTTGGGTACCGACGACCCATTTCGTACATACCCAAATCCTTGAGCCTTGGAGCAAACAAGTCGAAAAAGCCACTGAAGGTCGCGTTAAAGTCGAAATTCTCCCTAAAGCCCTCGGTACACCGCCACAGCATTGGGAATTAGCCCGTAAAGGGGTTGCGGATATTACTTGGGGTAATTTTACTTATGAACCAGATCGCTTTAAATCCATTTGGTTTGCAGAGCTTCCGTTTGCGGGCAGCAATGCGAAAGCTCAATCAGTAGCGCTTTGGAAAAACTATAACAAACATTTAAAAGCTGATCCGGCTTATGGTGGGGTTAAATTACTCAGTGTGGGCATGTTTGGGGCTGGTATTTTCAATCATGGCTCTAAACCCTTAGCGAATTTAGCAGATTTGGCGGGGCAAAAAATTCGTATGGGCGGCCCCATTCAACAGGTGATTATTGAGGGTGTAGGGGCTGTGCCTGTCTCTGCCCCCGCTACTAAAGCCTATGAAATGCTCGAAAGCAAGGTATTAGATGGCTCTTTACATACCTTGGAGTCAGTCGTGAATTTCCGTCTCACCGAAAAACTGCCCTATCACACTATCATTGACAATGGCTTATACGGTGCAACCTTTTTCCTAGCCATGAATGAGAAAAAATGGCAGGCCTTAAGTGAAGCAGATCGTGCTGCGATTGAGAGTATTTCCGGTGAAGCCTTTGCTAGCCAATGGGGTGAAGTCTTTAATCAGCAAAATACGGCGGCTGAAAAAACCTTACGGGCGGCGGGTCATACCTTCAGCACCCCAGCTCCTGAACTGATTAGCAAAATTACTGAAATTCGCGGCAAAATGATCAGCGATTGGGAACCCGAGGCCAAAAAGACCGGTATTGCTGACCCACAAGCCTTATTGACCGATTTTGAAACCGACTATAAAGCACTCGCCGGAAAATAATCGCCTCGTTGACCGCTGCTGGAGACCGTTATGGATCGAATAATTCTGCGCATCAAACAGCTCATTGAATACCTGTTGATGTTTAGCCTGCTGATGATGGTGATCATTAATTTTGTCGACGTCAGCGGTCGACATCTATTCAACCACCCTATTTTTGGTATCCAAGACTTGACAGAGCATTTAATGGCTTTGGTGGTATTTTGTGGCTTACCCTTAGTGACTATGGCGGGTATGCATCTGACCGTCGACCTCTTTGATCAGCTTACACAATCAGCGCGTATGCAGTGGTGGAAACATGTGATTACTGGCTTGATGGTAGTGATTCTGTGCTTGATCGCTTGGACTTTTCTTCAATCAGCCCTAGAGGCTCATTCGATTGCAGATGTTAGCCCTGAATTACGTCTTCCCCGAGCGCCTTTGTATAGTTTAATGTCCTGTTCGGCGGTCTTGAGTGCCTTAGGTTTGCTATGGGTTAACTACTCAGCATCCGCTAAAACGCAAGCCAAACTACCAAGTTCTAACGGAGGTGAGCTATGACTATTGGTGTGTTGGCGATTATTGCTGTACTCATTCTCTCGTTTTTGCGCATACCTTTAGGTTTTTCATTATTGACTGTAGGTTTAGTGGGTATTGCTCTATTAATGGATACCTCTGTCGCACTCACTTTGCTACCGATGACTATTTCTGAGGCAGTCTTATCCTATGAATTAGCCGTTGTGCCTATGTTTATCTTAATGGGGAATGTGATTTCCCGTACTGGGATTTCAGAGGACTTATTCAAAACGGCCAATGCATTTTTTGGGCATTTACGGGGTGGTTTGGCTTTATCCACGATGGTCGCGTGTGCTGGCTTTAGCTCGGTCTGTGGTTCAAGTTATGCCACGGCTGCTACAATGTCGAAAGTCGCTTATCCGAGTATGCGTCAATACGGTTATGCCGAAGGTCTAGCCACCGCCACCATTGCGGCCGGTGGCACTTTAGGTATTTTAATTCCACCCTCGATTATTCTGGTGATCTACGGCATTTTGACCCAAACTAATATCGGTGATTTGTTTATTGCTGGGGTAGTACCGGGTTTATTAGGCTTAGCGATGTATATGCTCGCCATTTATCTGATCAGCTTGCGCAATCCCAGTGCTGCTCCACGCGGTGAGCGCACACCTTGGAAAGAGCGCTTTTATTCCCTAAAAGGTACTTGGTCATTTGTCGCAATCTTTGCCCTGATTATTGGCGGCTTATACATGAAATGGTTCTCGCCCACCGAAGCAGCAGGCATTGGTGC
>JBJOOT010000013.1:0-32040 GCA_046051185.1 Pseudomonadota bacterium
ACCTGCACCGGGTAATCCAGTCAAAGCGCCCAAAAAATCCATTTTAGGCGCTGAGCTACCTTGAATAATGAAATGTGCTTCTGAGACATACTGATCACTTGCATAACGATAATAGTAAACCGTCGCTAAGACCGTTGGCAGGATGACCAGCAATAAAAATAGCCAAGGAAAAGGCCTAGACCTAGACTTGCTCATCGTTTTACCCCCGCCAAACCTTCGTAGATTTTAATACCGGACTCCACATCCTCAAAAATATTAAGTTCATGATTATTTAGGATAATAATAACATCTGAGTAATCGCGAATCGTACGCATATCATGGGATACCAGAATCAAATGAGCAGTTTGTCGGCGTGCTTCAAACGCAGCTTTACTCTTTTTCTTAAACACCGGATCACCCACGGCCATGACTTCATCAATCAGATACACATCAAAGTCAATCGCCAAACTTAAACCAAAAGCTAAACGCGCTCGCATCCCGTTCGAATAAGTCCGCATGGGCTCTGTTAACGCATTACCTAACTCAGAAAACTCTCGCACATACTCTAACACTTGATGGAGATCAGCATTATAAATCCGGCACACAAAGCGCAAGTTTTCCTCACCTGATAGATTTGGGTTAAAGCCTCCACCAAAGCCTAATGGCCAAGAGAATCGACCTTTACGCAAGATTTTTCCCGAATCGGGTGGCTCAGAACCTGCGATTAGGCGTAATAATGTGGATTTACCAGCACCATTCATTCCCAAAATACCAATATTTTTATGCTCTGGGAATTTAAAGGAAACCTGATTTAAAATCGTCCGATAGCCCCGACTGAGCTTATAATGTTTACTAACTTGAACAAACTCAATCATACGCCTAACTGCCTGAGCTTACTGCGTGTTACGCGCTCACCCGCTAACCCTAAAAAGCCTAGGCTTAAAATCCAGATTAAAGGATACATCGGTTCATAAAATTGACTTTCAAAGCCATAGAAAAAAACACTACGCTCCCATTCCACTAAATGCAGCACTGGATTATACCAAAGCCATTCCCGAATCACGGTCGGCAATGTATCCGCAACGAAAAACGCGCCAGACACAAAGAACAGTACGCGCATCAACAAACCTTGAAAGCTACTATACCCTGGGAAATAAAGCTTAATGACTCCGCCAACCAAGCCAAACCCCGCACCTAACAACGTAATTAATATCAAAACCACAATAGACATAAGGATCGACTCAATCCGATCTAAAATGCCCCAAAAATATAAAAAACATAAATAAATCAAACTGACAACAAACAAGGTGGCAAACTCTAAGATAATACGGGCAATAATCATATCGACCGCCTTCACTTGAGGATAGGTTAATAAGGCTGTTGTGCTTTCAATGGCATTACTCATCATAGAGACGCCCCGAGAGAACAGCATCCACGGAATAATGCCCGTAAAGAAAAATAAGTGAATATCAACATTAATCGGTGAACCTCGATCCATTAAACCAAAGATCAAAGCCAAGGCGAGAATCATGGTTAAAGGCTCAAAGATCGCCCAGAAATACCCTAAACGACTGCGACCAAAGCGAGTCCGCATATCACGCAGGATAAAGGCAAGGACTACGCGAGCTTGTACGGTCAGGGCATTGAGGAATTCAGACATTTATAAACCGGCTGGCTCGGTATTCACAATCGGGGCGGCTAATACCCAACGCCCATTGATCCAACAAGCGGATTTTGGTCTTGGATCATTGCGTCCTCGGCCTTGGGTAAAGTATTGGCAAATATAACCATTGCCCGAATAATAACGTACCCCATCTAAGATCACCTCGCCCTGTTGTGGAGGCGGTGCACCGATTAAGCGTTTTTCTTCTGCGCTCAACTCTTCACGTGCAGGGGCTTGAAATTGGAATTTAGGTTGAAAATTTGCGGAGCGCTGCTCAAACTCATCCACACTTTGGGCTTGCAAACGCTCGATATACTTCATAATGCCTGTACATCCAGACAACAAGCTCATTAGCGTGCAGATAATCAGAACTCTTACATAGATTAACATGAATGAATTTAACCAAAATAAGTTTAGTGAGCTTAAGCGTCACGCCGCGTTAACCGCAGTGCGTCATTTTTACCACACGCGCAAGATACAATACCAGACCAGAGGGCGCAAACCTATTCCTTAGGAAACAGATCACAAGCAAGTTAATGGTTCAATAAACGACCACCATCGACGGCAATCACCTGCCCAGTCATATAAGAGGCATCTCGAACTAAGAATAATACCGTGCGTGCAATATCTTCGGGGCTACCCATCCGCTCTAAAGCCGTTTTTGCTAATAGCTCAGTACGCTGCTCCTCGCTCATAGGCCGCTCTGGCCAAAGAATCGCACCGGGGGCTATGCCATTGACTCGAATCTGCGGTCCAAGTTCACGTGCTAAGACTTGGGTTAACATGATTAAGCCTGCTTTTGCAGTGCAGTATACCGAAAACTCCGGTAAAGGACGCAAACCATGCACATCCGCTATATTAATAATCGTCCCGTGAGATTGCCGCAAATACGGTAAAGCAGCCTGACTTAGAAATAAAGGCGCTTTTAGATTCGTCCCGATCAGATCCTCCCATTGTTGCTCTTGAATAGAACCTAATGGCGTGGGATAAAAGCTAGAAGCGTTATTGATTAAAACATCTAAGCGCCCCGTTTGCTCAACTAAACGGCTGATCAAGTTTGGAAACTGCTCCGTTGCTAGTAAATCTGCTTGCAGCAAAAAGCAAGAATCCGCCCGTAGTGCATTTAACTCTGCTTGCAAAGCCTTCGCTTCAACCGCACTCGCTTTATAGTGAAGCACAACCGTTGCCCCTTCACGATGTAAAGCACGAGCAACTGTCGCCCCAATGCGACGAGCAGCCCCTGTCATTAAAGCGACTTTTCCTGTCAGCGAATTCTCTATCATCTCTTCTTTGGATTCAGGTTATCATCAAGCCTTCTTAACATCATACCTTGTCATGCGTTTTACAGATACCTTACCTATCCCTTCTGAAGCAGCCTTAGCTCATAGTGCACAACTGATAGCGCGGCTAGGCCACAAAATCAACCAGCAAGGTGGTTCTATTAGCTTCTATGAATTTATGCAAACAGCGCTATACGAACCCGCTCTTGGCTATTATGTGGCGGGTTTACACAAAATTGGAGCTGAAGGTGATTTCATCACCGCACCCGAAATTTCTCCTTTATTCTCCCAATGTATCGCTCATCAATGTGCACAAATTCTTGCTGAATTACCGAACAGTTCTATTTTAGAACTCGGGGCAGGCAGTGGGCGGATGGCTGTAGAAATTTTACTGCGCTTAGAACAACTGCATTGCTTGCCTGAAACCTATTTTATTTTAGACCTTAGCCCTGATTTGCAAGCGCGCCAACGTGCAACCCTAGCACAACAAGCTCCGCATTTATTTAACAAAGTACAATGGTTGTCGAGCTTACCCACGGAAACTTTTCGAGGGGTTATTGTAGGGAATGAAGTTCTCGATGCAATGCCAGTGGAACTATTCACCGTTAATGCGCAAGGCATTGCGAGTTTGCAGGTGGCACTAGAGAAAAATGAATTACGCTTTACCACACGCCCCTCAACACAGACAGAGCGGATTCAACCTTTATTACCCACTGAATTAGTTTTACCTTATACCTCTGAATTTAATCCCGTCTTAGCGCCTTGGATGACTAGCCTCGCGGCTTGCTTGGAGGCGGGGGCAATACTTTTGATTGATTATGGTTATGAGCGAGCGGATTATTATCAGCCCGAACGCAACCAAGGCACGCTAGTGTGCCATTATCAACATCGGGTACATGCCAATCCGCTGCTTTATCCGGGGTTACAAGATATAACCGCAAGTGTCGATTTTACAGCAGTGGCAGAGGCGGGGCTTGCGGCGGGCTTAGCCTTAGGCGGCTATACAACGCAGGCTGCTTTTCTAATCAATTGCGATTTAGAAGCTTTATTCATGGCAGCACTTCAGCAAAATCCACAAGCTAGCTATCCTTTAGCTCAGCAAATTCGAACCTTAAGCCTACCCTCAGAAATGGGCGAGCGTTTCAAGGTCATGGCACTCACAAAAGGGTTTACCACTCCCCTCCTCGGCTTTAGACTGAGCGACCGCCAACATCGGCTTTAAAAAAGCAAGCCAGCTTAAACAAATAAAATTAACCTATTTAAATAAATTGCAGCAAAGGATCGTATGGATATTCTCTTATTAATCAAAGCAGCCATCATGGGATTGGTGGAGGGTGCGACTGAATTTTTACCGGTCTCTAGCACGGGGCATTTAATTCTTGCGGGTGATTTGCTCAATTTTATGGATCATGAAAAACGCAGTGTCTTTGAAATCGCCATTCAACTGGGCGCGATCCTTGCCATTGTTTGGGAGTATCGGCAGCGGTTTGTGCGGACATTTACTGGTTTAGGACGTGATCCACTTGCGAATCGTTTATTTATTAATATTGCGATTGCCTTTATGCCGCTGGCCATTTTAGGTTTGTTATTCGGCGATATTATTAAAGCTTATTTATTTAAACCTGTTCCAGTAGCCATTGCCTTTATTTTGGGAGCATTTATTATTCTTTGGGCTGAAAAGCGCCAAAAAATAGTGACGATTCAAACTGTTGATGACATTCGCCCGCTCGATGCCCTGAAATTAGGTCTCGCCCAGGCGGTTGCTTTAATTCCGGGGACTTCGCGCTCAGGTGCTACCATTATTGGTGGGATTTTATTTGGTTTATCACGGACGGCCGCCGCTGAGTTTTCCTTTTTCTTAGCCGTTCCCACCTTGGGGCTTGCGTCTATTTACTCGATGTATAAAGCTCGCGATTTATTAAGCATGGCGGATCTTGCCCCTTGGGCGGTAGGCTTTATTTTCTCATTTATTAGTGCTCTGTTTGTAGTACGCGCCCTAATCCGCTATGTCAGCAACCATGACTTTACTATTTTTGCTTGGTATCGAATTGCTTTCGGTGTGATTGTCCTAATCACCGCTTATACCGGTTGGGTCAACTGGAGCGTGCATTAAAATCTGCTCAACTAAACGCTCGCCTGCTGTGCTAAGCGCTTTAATTTGCACAGCAGAGCGGCTCGCGCTGGCAGTATCGGTGCGATAACCGATTCGGGCTAGCATAAAGCCTGATCGTTGCCAAAATCTTAGTAGCTCTGGGCTGAAAGCATAACTCACAGCAAGATAATCCGCTTTTTGCAAGCTGGCATACCGTATTAAGGCTTGGATTAACCGAGATCCTAAGCCCTGCCCTTGCATACTAGGATGCACAGCAATCCGCATAATCCGCTCACAAACCAATTCTGCCGCGCCAAGCAATTGGGCATGAAAGGTCAAGGTTTGTGGGACTAAATGCCCATGAGGACGACGCTGGCCTGCATAAATCGCCTGCCCCAACTCAGGATCAAAACCACCCTCTTGAGATAATAGAGCCACTGCAAGGATTTGTTGATTTTGTTGTAAAACATGAATGGAAAGATTCGGAGCATCAAGGATTTGTTGTAAATCAGAAGGACGAGTTTGGTAATGTGCTGTTACTAAAAGACCCAATAGCTGTTGTAATAAATCCTCATGGGCGAGCAATTGCTCTTGTTGTAGCTGACGGTATTCAAGGTCTACTTTAGGGTCAAATTGAATAGCGACCGCCTCGACATCCAATAGCAGTAAGCGATACAGCAAAGCCTCTAGCGGATCATTGTATGGCCAACGCAGAGGTTGTTCTAAACGCAAAGATTGCCACTGCGGATAAATTTGGCTGAGTGCTTGTTGAAACCGCAAAACAAATCCACGCCCACTCCCCTCATAACCATGCAATGTCGTAGCAAACACACAGCGCGGATAAATACGGGCTAATTTTAATAGTAAGGGTAAAGGGATTGCAGCAGCTTCATCGACCATCAAGACCTCAGCCTGCGGTAAATGGCGCAAGATCGCATCCGGTGCATAAAACTCAGGCGCGAATTCCGCATGCTTAAACACCGCCTCCACCGCCGCTCGGGCAGGAGCAGTTAAGAGCACGCGATTACCTTGAGCAATTAATTGACTCGCGGCTAAACCTAAAGCGGCTGATTTGCCCCGCCCCCGATCTGCTGTGAGTACACTCGCCGTTTCGGTATTAACCAGCTTTGCCACAACATCAGCTTGCCTATCTGCTTGAATATCAACGGGAGTTTGGCTAGCAAGTTGAACCGTTTGTTGAGGTGGAATAGGTTCTTGAAGCAGGCGAATAAAGCGCTTTAAAAACAAGCCCTTCACTTGCGCAGCCGTATAAGGATAAGGCAAAAAACGCTGATATGCTGGATCAGGAAACTCTGGCCATTGTTCTAGCGGAGGGCTTAGCAAAATAAATAAGCCGCCGCCGCGTAAGGTGCCACTGACAGCCGCTAGCGCATTCACCGCTAAACCACTAAAGGCATCGAAAACAATCGCCTCGAATTCGCGCCCTAAAACCCCAGCGGTTTTATGAGCAGGAACAGCCCCATGAATCAAAGCTGAGGTAGAAACCCATAAAACGGATGAATAATTTACGAGTCTATTTTGAGCCGCTCGCAAGCAATCCTCTTGCGAGCCAGTAAGATGCAAAAATTGCCGAGCCTGATCAGTACTCAAACAGCCTCATTACCCTCTTCACCAGTACGAATACGGATCGCTTGCTCAACATTCAACACAAAAATTTTCCCATCGCCAATTTTACCCGTTTGAGCAGCTTTCAAAACAGCCTCAATCACCGCTTCGACTTTTTCATCATTGATAACAATTTCCAGCTTAATCTTTGGCAAAAAATCAACCACATACTCTGCACCACGGTATAATTCAGTATGACCTTTTTGCCGCCCAAAGCCTTTGACTTCTGTAGCGGTCATCCCTGTGACACCAATTTCAGTCAGGGCTTCACGAACATCATCTAACTTAAAGGGTTTAATGATGGCTTGAACCATTTTCATGCGTAATCTCCAGTCCTAATTTAAGGGTAATTGCTTACGCCAAGCTGACGTCATCGGGTAACGCCAATCCTTACCAAATCCACGCCGAGTAATTCTGACTCCGGGCGCTGCTTGGCGGCGTTTATATTCATTTAATAGTACCAGATTTACCACACGACGCACGGTTGCTAGCTCAAATCCTGCATCAACTATATTTTCAAGCAGCGCATCTTGCTCAATAAAGCGCTCTAAAATACCGTCGAGAATTTCATAAGGGGGTAAAGAATCTTGATCAAGCTGCCCTGGTGCTAGTTCTGCAGAAGGTGGGCGCGTGATCACTCGTTCGGGAATCACCAGCCCTAAGGTATTACGATAAGCCGCTAAGCGATAAACCAAAGTTTTATAGACATCTTTTAAAGGTCCAAATGCCCCCGCCATATCCCCATAGAGGGTGGCATATCCGACCGCTGTTTCACTTTTATTACTGGTGGTGAGCAATAACTTGCCAAATTTATTCGACATCGACATCAAAAGCATGCCACGAATCCGCGCTTGCAGATTCTCTTCCGTCACATCGGCTTTGAAACCGACAAATTCAGGGGCTAGCGACTGCACGAAGCTTTCATAAATAGGCTCGATCAGAATTTGCCGATAGTTTACCCCCATAAGGCGAGCTTGGTCGGCAGCATCCTCAACACTCATAGCTGCGGTATAACGAAACGGCATCATAATCGCTTCGACATTTTCCGCCCCCAAAGCATCCGCAGCAATAGCCAAAGTCAAGGAAGAATCAATCCCGCCGGATAAACCTAGCAAAACACCTTTAAAGCCATTTTTATGTACATAATCACGCACCCCCATGACGAGCGCTTTATAGATATGTGCCTCTAAAGCTTCGTGTTGATAAGTCGCGGCTGCAGGCGCTTCGGGATTATCAATCGGAAGCTCCCCTATAAAGACACCCGATTCAAACAAAGGCGCTCTTAAAGTACGCACTCCATCACGGCTAAACAGCATGGAATCACCATCAAAGACTAATTCATCCTGCCCACCGACTAGATTTACATAAGCCATTGGCACTTGATGCTTCAAAACTTGACGCAAGACCACTTGTTCTCGCTTTTCGGGTTTATCATGGCTATACGGTGAAGCATTTAAAACTAAAACCACGTCAGCCCCTAAAGCCATCACGGAGTCCATCGGCTGATCATGCCAAATATCTTCACAAATTAAGATACCTGCACGCACACCTTTGATCTTGACGATTAAGCTGCCCGCTCCCGGCTCAAACCAACGCTTTTCATCAAAGACCCGATAATTGGGTAAATCTTGCTTATGGTATTCACCAATGATTTCGCCATCTTGCAGCACATAGGCCGAGTTATGAATCAGATAATCCCGTAACATCGGCAAGCCAACTAAAGCGGTGATACCAAGCGTATGAGGTTTGATTAATTGAATCGCTTGCTCACACTGCTGCAAGAAATCTTCACGATAGACTAAATCTTCGGGGGGATAGGAGGATAAACTTAACTCAGGAAACACAATCACATCGGCGTGTTTTGCCTTGGCCTCGCCAATAGCCTTGATAATTTGTTGGGTATTTCCAGCAATATCCCCCACACAGAGGTTCAGTTGCGCCAAGGCGACGCTTAAGCTTCGATTATTCTTTTGCACAGTAGTCTAGAACAGTAAGATGATGATCTAGAAACTATACCTGAAAACTTTGGATGACAGCATGTCCCGCATAATTTTTATTCTTGTTCTGCTCGTAGTTGGTTATCTCCTGTTAAAATCATGGCAGCGTAGAAAACAATTAAACAATCAACGCCGTGACGTGCCAAATTCGGGGCAAATCAAAAACAATCAAAATATTGTCAGTTGCCAGCAATGTGGCCTACATGTTCCCGAACCAGAAGCCGTCCAGCATGGGGGTAAGTTCTTTTGCAGTCTGGATCACGCGCAGCAAGCGCAAGTCACGCACCAATCAATGCCCAAGGGCAAACCGTAGCTGCTTTTTTTCTGCACGAAGACCCGTGGAATCTGTTAAGGCTATATCATGTTTATCGCCTAGCCTTAGCAGGGGCTTTTTTGCTAGCGATGGTCGGCCAGTCGAAATTCGTACAATTAGGGGCACAGAATAAAGAGCTATTCGGCTGGATTACCGCGACGTATCTATTAATTGCCATTATTAGCAATCTTTCCTCTTATTTTCAGTGGCCTGATCTAGCCATCCAAGGGGTGGGCTATTCAATCATTGATATTATTGTTTTATTTGTAATTTTGTATACCAGTGGTGGAGTCAGTGTAGGCATTGGCATTTTATTAGTCGTACCGGTACTGATTCCTTATATCTGTGCCCCTGGGCAAGTTTCTATCGCGATGGCGGCCTTGACGGGTATTTGTCTAATCAGCTTAGAGGTATGGTTAGGGCTCAGTGAAGGGCAAAGTAATACCACCAGTTTAACTCACAGTGGCATCCTGACAGCCTTTATTCTACTGGCCAGTTGGCTGGGGGATCGTTGGATTCGTAAAGCGGATGAAATGGCCAAACTCGCTAACCGCCGAGGAATTGATTTAGCGAATCTCTCGCAACTCAATCAGTCGATTTTAGATCGCCTAGAGTCAGGGATTGTTGTGGTAGAAACCTCCGGTGCTATTCGTCACATGAATGCAGCGGCTTGGCATTTACTGGGGAATCCGGGCAATTGGCGCAGCAAACCGCTAGCCGTCTTCGCCCCCGAACTCGATAAGCATTATCAGCAATGGATTAATGAAGTCAGCCCACGCACAGCCAGTTATGATCTTCGTCACCAGCAAGCCACTGAACTACGGGTGCGCTTCACCCAGTTAGGCACACAAACCCGCCGCAATACCTTGATTAACCTCGAAGATACCAGCGAGCAACGCGAAAAAGTGCAAGGGGTTAAACTCGCATCCTTAGGCCAACTCACCGCCAGTATCGCCCATGAAATTCGTAATCCCTTAGGGGCTATTAGCCATGCGGCACAACTGATGAGCGAATCACAAAACTTAGATAAAGCCGATACGCGCTTACTGCAAATTATCCAAGCTAATGCCAGACGCATGAATCTGACCATTGAAAGTGTGCTCAATCTTTCCCGTAAGAAAGAACCTAAACGTGAGCGCTTACCCCTCAAAGGTTGGCTGCATAGCTTCTTACGGGATTTCATGCTACAGCATAATTTAAAAGAAAAGCAGGTGACCTTATTCATTGAGCCTGCTGATTTAATGATTGAATTTGATCCGGCGCATTTGCATCAAATTATGTGGAACTTATGCCGCAATGCCTTTAAATACGCGCATGATAATCCACAAAAATTGCAGCTCGATATTCAAGGTGGCACTCCCGCCCATAGCCGTGATGTCCTATTGAACATTATTGATAATGGCCGAGGCATTCCAGAAGATTTGCGCCAACGCTTATTTGAACCCTTTTTCACCACTAGCACCCAAGGCACAGGGCTAGGCTTATTCATGGCACGCGAACTCTGTTTGAGTAATGGCTCAGCCTTAGAATATATTTCGCTACCCACGGGAGGTAGCTGTTTTCGCATCGTTTTTTCGCGGTCGACCCATTAATCAACAATAACAATAAAGTTAAATATCATGACTGAACAACGTGTACTAATCATCGACGATGAACCCGATATTCGTGAACTGTTGGAAATCACGCTGTTACGCATGGGGCTAGACACACTCACGGCAGGCAATGTTGAAGAGGCGCTAGTCCAAATTAAAGCCCATGAACCCAATCTGTGTTTGACCGATATGCGCCTGCCGGATGGCAGTGGTATTGATATTGTGCGCTTTTTGCAGAAAGAATATCCGCAGATTCCGGTGGCAGTAATTACCGCTTATGGCAGTATGGATGCTGCGGTTGAGGCTTTAAAAGCAGGTGCTTATGATTTTGTCTCGAAGCCTGTCGACTTACCCAAATTACGCGATCTAATTCAAACCGCTTTAAAATTGACGAGTGGTGAAAAAAATCAACGCCCCAAACCGAGCGATAGCGTGCTAGCGCAAGGGCGGATTTTAGGCTCATCGCCAGCGATGCAGACCTTGAAAAGCACTATTGGTAAACTCGCTCGTAGCCAAGCCCCGGTATATATTCACGGTGAATCGGGTAGTGGGAAAGAACTCGTTGCCCATGAAATTCATCTACAAAGCCCTCGACAAAAAGCACCTTTTATTCCTGTGAACTGTGGTGCTATCCCTGAAAATCTCATGGAAAGTGAATTTTTTGGGCATAAAAAAGGTAGCTTCACTGGCGCGGTTACTGATAAACAAGGCCTCTTTCAAGCTGCTCACAAAGGGACTTTGTTTTTAGATGAAGTTGCTGATCTACCTTTAACCATGCAAGTTAAACTACTACGGGCTATTCAAGAACGTGCCATTAAACCTGTCGGCGGTTTAGAGGAAATTCCAGTAGATGTACGCATTTTAAGCGCCACGCATAAAAGTCTTGAGCATGAAGTGGCAGCGGGTAACTTTCGCCAAGATTTATATTACCGCCTGAATGTTATTAAGTTAAAAGTTCCCCCCTTACGCGAGCGCCAAGATGATATTGAATTATTAGCCGAGTTTTTCTTGAAAAAAATCGCTGAACGTTGGCAGATGCCAGCTATTAAATTATCCTTCCAAGCACGGCAAATGCTCCTAAGCTATTCATTTCCAGGGAATGTGCGTGAGCTTGAAAATATTCTTGAGCGTGCTAGCACACTCTGCGAAGACAATACGATTCAAGCCGAAGACTTACAATTACCGCAAATGACTAGTACTCATCAGCCAAATTCCGTGCACCCACAGCCAATACGCTCTGTACAGTTGTCAGCCCCTCCCGAATTGATTAACCCCTACACCGTACAGCCAAGCAATCAGTCTCACTCAAACTCAAATACGGCCGAGCCTTCTTGGACGCCCCATACCGATGAAGAAGCCGAGCGCAATATGATTATTGAAGCCTTAGATCAAACTCGCTGGAACCGAACCAAAGCTGCAGAGCTGCTCGGCATGAGCTTCCGCCAATTGCGTTATCGTATTCAGAAATATGAATTGGATAATCATTGATTGTTAGCAACGAGCATCTAGCTAGTCGAATTTGGCTGATTGAAGAGCATTGACCGCTCTATTGTTTGTTGCTATATATGACAACATGAATGCAATACAATTATATAAGGATCGATTTGATTACCATGATGGAATGATCATTGAAATAGTAGTCTGGCAAGTTCCTCAGCCAGTACTAGGTAGTCAGCACCCTTATAAATATCGGCTTTTTTACGGCAATGCGGAACATCGGCGCATTGTAGGCTATGACAATGAACGCCCCAAAGGAGATCATCGCCATTATGGGGAATATGAAGAAGCTTACCTATTCACAACAGTAGAGCAATTAATGGCCGATTTTTTCGCAGACGTACAACGTATCAGGAGGCAAGCATGAGAACATTAACTATCCGTATTTTGAGTGAAGAGGCTGCCTTGGAAGCCATGCAGGAGCGCTTCGTTAATGTATGGAAAACGGGCGAATATTCTGGTGAATTCCTAACCTTTGAATCCCCTTCTGCTTTGTTCCGTGCTATCACCCCTAAACGTTGGGAGTTGATCAGCAAACTGCAACAGTTAGGCAAAGTTAGTTTACGTGAATTGGCTCGCCAAACTCGACGGGATATACATCGTATTCATGATGATGTTAACTCATTGAAAAAATTGGGTATTATTGAACAAGATGAGCACGGTGTGAGCATTCCTTACCAACAGATTCGTACCGATTTTACCTTGAGTCATTTAGCCGCTTAATCGCTTTTCGCCCTTGTTGAGGGCTAACCATTACCCTCCTAAAAATCAACCATTTTAATAAAAACAATGATTTTTTAATCGCGAATATTGACAAGCTTAATTAAATTGTCATTTTTTGACAAAAATTTGTGTCAACTGTCATTTATTTGTGAATTTGAAAAAAATAAACATCATAAAAATCATTAACTTAAAAAATAGTCCTGAGTTGGCACAAGGCCTGCAATATTGTTGATGCCTTAAGGCAAACAAGATTTTCAAGAAGAAATAAATTAAAACCAACAATAAGGAACTATAAAAATGTCCATGAAGAAGAAAGCTCAAGCAGGCTTCACTTTAATCGAGTTAATGATCGTAGTAGCCATCATCGGTATCTTAGCTGCGATTGCTCTGCCAGCTTATCAAGATTACACCAAGCGCTCACATGTTTCTGAAGGTTTGACTTTGGCGGCCTCATTAAAACAAGCAGTTGCAGAATTCCGTGCAGATAAAGGTGTATGGCCTGCAAATAATGCTGAAGCAGGTGCTGCATTACTTGCATCTATCACTGGTAATGCTGTGAAATCTGTTGGTATTACTGCTGGTGGTGGTGCCACTGCTCCAACGATTACTATTACCTTCAATACTAAAGTTGAAAATAACAATACCATTACTCTTGTTCCAACTAACTCTGTCGGTGGTATGAAATGGAACTGCCACCAAGGTACTGTTGCCAATAAATACCGCCCAGCTGCTTGCCGCACTGCTAACTTCTAATAGTTATTCTATTAAATAAATCAAGGGGCTAATTCATGCCCCTTGATTTTATTTTTAATATGAGGGTAAAACAATGGCTCATAGAGGATTTAGCTTACTAGAACTATTAATAGTGATTACCATCATTAGTATACTGAGTACCACAGCATTATTTTCCTATCGTACTTATACTATCCGCGCTCATGTTGCAGAAGGTATTCAGCTCTCTAGCCAAGTCAAAGCAGCCATCTACGAATACCGCCACAACTTCGGTCTATGGCCTGCATCTAATAGCTCTGTTAACATTTCACTGAATAACTCTATCAATGGTAATGCTACTCGTTCAGTTACAATCAATAACGGTGTGATTACAATACTTTATCGAACTCAGGTGGGCAGTGGTCAAAGTATTGTGTTTACACCTACTATAAATAATATCGGGTCAATCGAATGGCAATGTAAAAGTGGAAGTACTGTACCTGCAAAATATCGCCCTATAAATTGTCGTTAAAAAGATCTAAGTATGATAATAAAAATAAATAAAATACTAATCTTAACATTAATTCCAATCATACTTCTTGTAACTACGTACTGCTATTGGGCTGGTTTAGGGAGTGCCTTTTTATTTGATGATATTCCAAACATGAATACCATCGGTCGCTATACACACTTAGGTGGATGGCGTGATTTTGCTCTCTATCTACTAGAAGGTAGTAGTGGTTTAATAGGTCGACCCTTAAGTCTTGCCAGCTTTTATTTGAATGATCAAATTTGGGAAGGCATGGATAAAAGTGATTTTAAATATACTAATTTAATGATCCATTTATTAAATGGCTTATTAATTTTTTGGTTATTAGAGCGGCTACGTCCTTATTTAGCCTTATCCAACCCTTGGGGGCAATGGTTACCCCTGATCGCTAGCTTAGCTTGGCTCGTTCATCCCATGCATACCAATACAGTCCTGTATGCAGTACAGCGCATGACCGAATTAAGTGCTCTTTTTACTTTAGCGGGTTTGCTCTGTTATATCCATGCTCGTGAATTATTTGATAAATCACCCTTACGTGCTTGGATGTGGTTAATCATCGGTGGTGGGGTTAGTACAGCCTTAGCTCTATTAAGCAAAGAAAATGGGATCTTAGTTGTCGTTTATATTCTTGTTATTGAATTCACCTTAATTCGCTCACAGGGAAAGCCTGTACCTAAATCACTGTCTCGAGCTTTATGGCTGTGTGCATGGCTACCGACCATTTTATTATTTATCATGTTATATAAATGGGGATGGATTGATCAAACTGGACGAGCATTTAATACGACTGAACGCTTAATGAGCGAAGCGCGGATTCTATGGATATATATTAGTCATATTTTTATCCCAAGTTATCATGGCTCTAGCTTATTATATGATGATATTGAAATTTCACGTGGTTTACTCTCACCCATTACTACTTTACCTGCTTTACTTGGAATTTTTTTATTAGGTAGTTTGGCTTGGTATACCCGTAAATCACAGCCTCTGCTATCTTTTGCTATTGCATGGTTTTTTGCTGGCCACTTATTAGAGTCCACGACGGTTGCTCTAGAGTTATACTTTGAACATCGCAATTATTTGCCCCTGTTAGGATTTATAACTGCTGGTGTTTATTATGCACTTTATGCCATGCAAATTTCGGCCAAGCTACGCTTCGTGATGCCTGTGATGCTGGTTATTTATCTAAGCTTAATGGCGCTTTCTACTCATCATATTGCTAAATTATGGACAGACCCAGTAAAGCTATTCATAACTTGGCTAGAACAGCATCCTAATTCACAACGTACACTAGAAGGTTTAGATGCTGTTATTGGTGAACATATTTCCCCTGCAACTCGACAGCAATTACTCGCAGAGTTAGAGCGGGTTGCGGCAAAAGAAACGAGTGCCTCTTATTTAATATTTCGTAATCTAAAAATTGCCTGTCAAAATAATTCGCTAAGCTCAGAACAACTATCTAAAGCCCTAGAAAATTTGACCATCTCAAGTTTTATAGCCCCTTTACCCAATGTGTTGGCAGAATTTGTTTATACTTGGACAGAAAGCCATTGTGGACAAGTAAGCACTGCGCAAATGCTAGCATTTTTAGATAAATTTCGCCTGATCACTGCCCTTCAAAAAGGCGAAATGCCACAAATTCTGCATTATTGGCAAGCAGAGGTTCATGTTCAACAAGGTAACCTTGCTGAAGCCATGCAACATTTCGACGCAGCCTATGCATTAGATAAAAATATTGACCTGCTGTTGTTGCAAGCAAGTTACTTAATGTCAGCGGGCTTATACACCGAAGCAGACAGCAAATTGTCCCATGCGCAACAGGATTTCTGTGGCAACTGGCGAACTTGCTTAATACTAAAAATGCGCCAGCCTGACCTAGATAACTTGCGTAGTGCGTTGCAAGATAAATTACAACAAGAAAAGGCAAACCATCATGCACAACAAGCTGTCGATTATTCTGCCAGCCAAAAATGAAGCAGAAGGCTTAAAAAGTTTTTTACCCCGTTTACGTAAACAATTACCACAGGCTGAAATCATCGTCGTCAATGACGGCTCGACTGATAATACCGCAGAAGTTTGCCTTGCTAATGGCATTTTTGTTGTCACCCATCCTTATAGTATGGGCAATGGCGCAGCGGTTAAAACAGGCGCACGTCATGCTTCTGGCGAGATTTTGGTATTCATGGATGCAGACGGGCAACATCAACCTGAAGATATTCCTCGCCTACTAGCCCATATTGAGCAGGGCTATGATATGGCTGTTGGTGCACGAGATGGCGACTCACAAGCCTCTAAAGCGCGGGGGTTTGGTAATGCTCTTTACAATCGCCTAGCCACTTATATGACCGGACATGTCATTAAAGATTTGACCTCCGGTTTTCGCGCAGTGAGAGCGAATAAGTTTCGTGAGTTCTTGCATTTATTACCTAATGGCTTCTCCTATCCAACAACCTCAACAATGGCCTTTTTCCGCTCTGGCTATAGTGTTATTTATGAACCGATTACTGCCCCGAAGCGGATTGGCAAAAGTCATTTGAATATTACAAAAGATGGGTTTCGCTTTCTGCTCATTATTTTCAAAATCGGCACCTTACATTCACCTTTGAAATTATTCCTACCCATTAGTTTGGCGTTTTTTAGTGTAGGCTTGGCGTATTATCTCAACACACTGATCAGTGTCGGGCGTTTCACCAATATGAGTGCTTTGCTCTTATCAACCTCCGTACTCATTTTTCTGATTGGTTTGGTCTCGGAGCAAATCACCAGCCTGATTTACAACCAAGGTCATACCAATACCCCGTTACAATTAGCTGAACGACTCGACGAAAAACTAGCGGAACTCCCCCATCCTGCACCGCGTACTCCACAACAGGTTGCCTAAGATGGGTGAGGCTAAGCCAACCTTAGTGATCACTGCCTCAACCTTTCCACGGTGGGAGGCTGATAGTGAACCACGCTTTGTTTACGATCTCAGTCGTCGCCTGACAGCTTGGTTTAATGTAGTCGTACTTGCCCCGCATGCCGCTGGGGCAAAAACCACTGAACTGTGGCATGGAATGCAGATTTATCGCTATCGCTACGCACCCACAGCATGGGAAACCTTGGCTTATAATGGGGGAATTACTGCCAATCTGAAACAAAAACCGTGGAAGATGTTATTGCTGCCCCTTTTTTTTGCTGGGCAATGCTGGGCTTTGCATAAGCTTTTAAAAACCCGCCCTGTCACGGCCGTCCATGCGCATTGGTTGATTCCACAAGGTTTGACGGCTGCCCTTGCTTTATGGGGTAAAAGTGAAAAACCTGCATTGATTTGCACTTCGCACGGTGGTGATTTATTTGGTCTGCAAGATGCAATCAGCAGGTATTTGAAACGTTGGGTAGTACGACATTGCCAAGCACTCACGGTGGTCAGCCATGCTATGCTTCCGCCTATCCATGCTCTTACCAATGCAAACCCGCCACCCATCAAAGTGATTCCAATGGGAACGGATTTGCAACAGACCTTTATTCCCAACCCGAAGATTAGCCGAGCCTCAAATCAATTACTGTTTGTTGGGCGTTTAGTGGAGAAAAAGGGGCTACCCTATTTACTACAGGCCTTACAACAATTATTGCCACAACATCCCGATTTACAGCTCATCGTAGCTGGCAGCGGTACAGCAGAAGCTGACTTGATGCAATTGGTGGCCAGCTTAGGCCTCAGCCAACAGGTTCGCTTCGTCGGTAGGCTAGAACACACTAGCCTCGTACATCTCTACCAAAGTTCGACGCTCGCAGTCTTCCCGTTTATTCAAGCTAAAGACGGTGATATGGAAGGCTTAGGTTTAGTAATGATAGAAGCGATGGGTTGTGGCTGCCCTGTCATTGCCAGTGACTTGCCCGCTGTACGAGATGTGATCCGTGACGGGGAAACAGGACAATTGGTGACAGCGGCGGATAGTGCGGCCTTAGCAGCAACCATCGCCTCATTACTCGCTAATCCAGTCCAACGCCAAGCCCTGAGTGCTCAAGCCTTAGCTACCGTGCGTCATAGCTTTGATTGGGAAACTGTGACCGAGGCTTATGCACAAGTCTTGCTTCAGTCCTTAGCACAAAAAAGATCCACCCCCCCCCTACCCTTATCAGCGGGTGGAAAAGACCGTGGACTATCCCGCTCCTCTGCTGATCAGGGGAGATTAGGAGAAGCTTCACCCATGCGAGTATGCGGTTTGATGCTGGCCTATTTCCATGCAGAAATGACTTTACGCTGCCTTAAAACACTCGAGCATCAAGGCCTTGAAACCCTGATTTTAGTCGATAACTCAGCTGATGCTGCCGAACACCAACGTACCCTCGCACTGGTGCAACAGTTCCCTGCAGGCTGGTTACAGGTTGTCATCGCAGCAGAAAACTTAGGCTTTGCCAAAGGCATGAATTTAGCATGGCAACACGCGCAAACCCTCGGGCAGTGGGATTACGCACTTATTCTGAATAATGACATTATCGCCCAACCACCCTTATTAGCCAGCTTATGCCAATACATGGCGGAACATCCTGACACCGCATTGCTAGGAGTCGCCGCAGATACAGGCACAACAATACAAACTGGTTTGCATTATCAACGCTGGACGGGGCTGATGTTCCCGACAGCAGTCACGGGTAGTTTCCAAGTAGCGACCGGTTATTGTTTATTACTGCGCCCACAAGCTATTCAAGGTGAACTGTTTGATCCACGTTATTTCATGTACGGCGAAGATGTGGAACTGAGTTGGCGCTTAGGGGAGCAAGGCTGGAAAGTAGAAATACTCAGCCAACCCTTGTTAACACATACACCTGCACAAAGTAGCCGTGAAGGTAGTTTATTTTACGAATATCATATTAATCGGGGTCATTGGTTATTAGTAGCCAATCTTGCACGCACACCGCTAGAAAAAATCTTAATGTATGCTAGCCGCATTTTAGTATTGAGTATGCGTGCGATCCTACGCAGTGCACGCATGGCCTCATTAACCCCATTAAAAGCCTTAGTATCAAGTAAACATCAGACAGTCAGCCCATGACTCGTAAACTATTAGTTAATAGTGGCATCAATTTATTAGGCTCTAGTGTTCCTATTATATTAACCCTATTAGCTATCCCTTTACTTATTAAAGAATTAGGGATGGAGCAATTCGGTTTCTTGTCACTTTCATGGGCAATTATCGGCTATCTTTCATTGCTTGACTTCGGATTAGGTAGAGCCTTATCACAACAAACTGCAGCCAACTATAATAATAAATCTCAAATTACTCAAACTTTCTGGGATACACATACCTTAATAGCCAGCCTAGGTAGTTTGGGTAGCTTAATAATAGCTCTCATCACTAGTTGGTTCTTTAATCAAGATAACAACCCTAACCCAGCACTACAACATGTCGTATGGGCTAGCATTTTCATGATTTTTCCTAGTTTACTCATTAATAGTTTAAGTTATTTTTTAATAGCACTTGAGAAATTTATTTTACTAAATTTATTGAAATCCAGCTTAAGTTCATTAAATATTATAATTCCCATTCTAATTTGCCAAATTTCTTCGCCAGCTAATACCTTTGAACATATTATGGAAGCCTTGTCATGGCTGCGTTGGTTATTTTCAATTATCTTCTTTCTCGCCTGTATATACAGTGCACCTTACTTATTAAAGATAAAATCATGGCATTTTCATTATCCAGCTAAGCTAATTAAATTAGGTGGTTGGATGACAATTACCAATATTGTCGGACCCATCATGACTTATTTTGATCGCTTTTTTATTGCTTCACTCATATCGCCGACTGCCGTAGGTGCTTATAGCATAGCCTATGAATTGTCATCTAAGCTAAATATTATAGCGGCTGCCTTAAGCACAGCACTTGCGCCTTTTTTTGCAAAGCAAAAAAATCAACCTAATTTGATTACACAAACCTTCATCCTGAGCAGCATCACGATAACGGGTATTTTTATTCCATTGATCGGGTGTATCAGTGCCTATGGCGATTTACTACTGCATTGGTGGCTAAAACAGGATGAAATAAAAATTATACATCAAACCACTCAATGGCTAGCTTTAGGTTTTTTCTTTAATGCCATCGCCTTAATTTTCTATACCCATCTCCAGTTTATGGAGCGCCCTGATATTACCGCAAAAATACATTTAATTGAGTTACCTTTCTATTTGGGGCTGCTAATAATTCTTTTAATTCATCAAGGAGTTATTGGTGCAGCTATTGCATGGACTGTACGTGCAGCTATCGACATGCTGTTACTTTTAATCTACTCACTCAGAATTAATCGGAATCACATAACATGTGCAATATCTATATGACTACCAAGCAGCCTTGTTATAACTGCGGTAGTGAAGGTAAAATCTTGTATAATACCCTGCATGATCGCCTATTCGGTGTAAAAGGTAGCTGGGATTTACTGGAGTGTACAAATCAAACTTGTGGATTAGTCTGGCTAGATCCAATGCCACGCCCAGATGAACTTCCTAAACTTTATGAAAATTACTATACGCATACGCCCCCCAAACTCGCTAAAACTAGCTTAGTTAAACAATATTTTACTGAGGGCTGCCATGCGTATTTACAAGAAAAATACCAAACCCCACATACAGTCAATGGAATGGGGCGATTATTAAAGCCGTTAATCAAACTTAATCCGGCGTGGAAAGCCAATTTGGATTTTTCTTTATTTTACTTGCCAACCCATCCTAATGGAAAATTATTAGAAGTAGGTTGTGGTAGCGGCCAAATGCTAAAAAATATGCGTGATCTTGGCTGGAATGTGACCGGTATTGATTTTGACCCCCAATGTCAGTCGATTACAGAAGAAACCGGTATTCCTGTTTATCAAGGGGATTTATTGGAGCAAAACCTACCCTCTGATAGTTTCGATGTTATTGTCATGAGTCATGTAGTCGAACATTTACCCAACCCGATTGCAAGCTTACAAGAATGTCTGCGTTTACTGCGGCCTGAAGGGCGCCTCATTGCGATAACACCTAATACCAAGGGTTATATACATCGCTATATGAAACAAGCCAGTCTACATCTTGATCCCCCTCGTCATTTACATTTATTCACTGCTAATGCCTTACAACAAATTGCCCATAAAGCAGGCTTTAAACAAGCTCACTGTTTTTCTACAATTCGTGACTTCAGCGGCTTATGGTGGGCTTCTTCACAAATTGCCAAACACGGTAATTATCAAATGGGTGATTCAGCTCCCTTAATGAACAAGCTCTTTTTATCTTTTTTGGCTGTTATGTTTGGATATGCGCATCAATTAGGCTGGGGTGAAGGTGATGAGCTTGTGTTGGATGCCCGTAAATGAAGCTTTCGGTTGCTCTATGTACTTATAATGGTGAGAAATATCTAGCCGAACAATTAGAGAGTATTGCTCAGCAAACGGTAGCGGTCGATGAAATCCTAATTTGTGATGATCAATCAACTGATAATACCCTTGGCATTGCCCAAGCCTTCATACAACAAGGCTTACCGCTAACGATTTATCAAAATCCACAACGCTTAGGGGTTCGGCAAAATTTTGCCCAAGCTATCCAAAGCTGCCAAGGTGATATTATTTTCCTATGCGACCAAGATGATCGCTGGCATCCCGATAAAGTCGCAGTCATGATCGCGGAATTTAGCCAAGCCCCCAACACCCTCCTGATTTTTTCTAATGGCGAATTAGTGAATGCTGACGCTCAGCCCTTAAATTGTCAGTTATGGCAAGCCTTACCCACCCCCCCTCAAATCCAACCTTCTTTTACAGATTTACTGAACAATGATTGGATTACAGGGGCAGCTTGTGCCTTCCGCCGTGAACTGATTGATGATGCCCTGCCCATTCCCCCGCACTGGGTACATGATGCTTGGCTGGGTTTAATAGCAAGTGCTAGGGGGGAAGTGCAAGCGATTCCTGATCTACTCATCCAGTATCGCCAACATGAGAACAACCAAATTGGCTTAAAACCACCCAGTCTAAAACAAAAAATGACAAAAGCAGGACGTTTAATGGTTACACAGCCCACAGAAACGGCAGAAAAATACTATCCACTACTAGAGCGCCTTCCAGTTACACATCCCAAACGCCAGTATCTCATTGGCAAAATACGGCATTTAGAAAATCGCCAACACAAACATCGACTTGCGGGTATCTTCAAAGAAATCTTTAATCGCGGTTATACCCAATACGCCAATGGCTGGAAAAGTGTTGTTAGAGATCTCATGCTATTAAGTTATCAAACGCTGCCGCATACTCAGTCACCATCCGAGCTAAAGTAAACCGAGCCTCTACCTCTGCTCGATTAAACGCCCCCATACTTTGACGCAATCCAGCATCATCGGCCAAGGCTTGAACTGCCTGCGCAAAAGCATCGACATCCCCCAAGGAGCATAAAAAACCACCTTGCCCATTGGTCACAACTTCTGGTAAAGCAGAACTATCCGTCGCCACAACGGGCAAACCACAGGCCATTGCCTCCACAGCCGCCAAACCAAAGCCCTCACGCACGGTTGGAAACAGTAAAATATCCATACTTTGGTAGATTTCTGGCATTTTCTTATGAGGAATCTGCCCTAAGGGACGTAAGCGCGGATGCGCCACTAATGCGGAAGTCTCCCGCAAACCCGAGGTGTAATAAATCACTACCCGCTCATCTAAGCGCTGGATAATTGGTAATAACCAATGAGCGCCTTTACGACGGGTTAAATTACCACTAAATAAAACCTTGATTTCTTTATCTACCACTCGTGGTTTAGGTCTAAAACTCTGCTCATCCACGCCGTTGTAAATGACTTGAATGGGTTTCTCCAGCTCTAAATCCTGCTTTGCCAAATTTGCAGTGAAATGACTCACACTGGTAATCACATCCGCCCGTCGTACCGCTAATTGGTGTAACCAACGTAAATCAGTACGTCCATGAATTTTCTGTAGCAAACTGCTGTATGGATACAACGCTTTGTCTATTGCATAGCCATGCAAAGTTAAAACGAGTGGCAGATCAGTCCGTGCATGAAAAATAGCAGAATCGGGAATTGCATGAATCACTTTAGCAGGCAAACGCCGTCCTAAGGGATAATAGCTGAGCGGAAACAAGCTACGCCACGCTGAGTATGGCAATAAATGATAATTTGGAAGATGTTTCGCAAGGTTAGAATGGATGACAAATGCACCATTCCCAACCGAGACTGGACTTACAATCACGATAATTTCTTTTTATTAAGTCGATAAATAGTAAACCTACAACTCGTCGTCTACACATAGCCTGACAAGTGTGAACGATGTTACCATCATGGTATAAATAAAATGAGAAAATAAGATGAGCGCATCCTCAGCTAACCTTGCCCAACGCGGCTACCAATATGGGTTTTCAGAAAATGGCAATGCCATGTATGACCTCACAGGACGCCAACGTAAAGCCCATACCATGATTGCCGTTTTACAAGATTATTTCCGGGGAAATCTACATAACTTATCGGTACTCAATATTGGTGGCTCGACTGGTATTATTGACAGTGTATTAGCTAAACATTGCCAACAAGTGAGTAGCATCGACATTGATGAAAAAGCCATCGCTTATGCACAACAACATTTCAGTACGCCCAATCTCCAATTTGCCTTAGGCGATGCGATGAATTTATCCGCAGCGGATAATAGCTTCGATATAGTCATCTGTTCTCAAGTTTACGAGCATGTTCCTGATTCAGCCCAAATGATGCAGGAAATTTATCGGGTACTAAAACCAAGTGGAGTTTGTTATTTCGCTGCTGGAAATCGCCTAATGTGGAATGAACCGCATTACAATTTACCCTTATTATCGGTTATACCCCGATCTATTGCCCATAGCTACCTCCGCTTGACCCATAAAGGCCATTATTATTATGAAAAACACCTCAGTTATTGGGGTTTAAAAAAGCTCGTTAGCCATTTTAAATGCCACGACTATACTAAAAAAATGCTAGCATCACCCTTGCAGTTTGGTATCGAATATATGGTTAATCCTGAGCACTTCACAAGTAAGCTCGCAAATCTTTTAGCTAACTATTGTTTTTGGAGTCTTCCGGGTTATATTTGGATATTAGAAAAGTAAAAAGCAGACAATAACAAATAATTATAAAAATATGCTGTTCAATTCACTGACTTTTGTATTATTTATGCTGACCGTACTCAGCATCCATTACAGCCTGCGCAATTGGCAACAACAAAAGCTACATCTCTTAATAGCAAGCTATGTGTTCTATGCTGCATGGAATCCACCCTTTGTTTTATTATTAATGTTTTCCACAGTTGTCGATTGGCTGATCGCTCGATGGATCGCTGCTGCACCCACTCAAACAGGTAAACGCTACCTACTGTTACTCAGTTTAATCAGCAATCTGGGGTTATTAGCTTATTTCAAATACGGCAATTTTGTACTGGAAAACTTCGTTACACTTATAAATAAATTAGGGGTGCATTATACTCCAGCACCCTTAGATATTATTTTACCTATTGGTATTTCGTTTTATACCTTCCAAACCTTATCTTATACTATTGATGTTTATCGTGGAAAACTACAACCGAGTCAATCACTTCTTGACTTTGCATTCTTCGTGACTTTTTTCCCGCAACTAGTAGCGGGGCCTATCGTGCGAGCCAGCGATTTTTTGCCACAATGTCTAACTCCACGCAAAGCCAATATGAACCAGTTAGGCTGGGGCTTATCACTGATAGCCTTTGGTGTATTCGCTAAAGTCGTATTATCTGACAAAATTCTTGCACCTTTAGCCGATGCAGGTTATGCCAATGTCCATCTACTCACTGGATTGGATGCTTGGATCACTGTATTAGCCTTTTCGGGGCAAATCTTTTTTGATTTTAGTGGCTACAGTACTGCAGCCATCGGTGCAGCTCTTTGTTTTGGTTTTGTGCTACCTGATAATTTTAAAGCACCTTATATGGCGATTGGCTTTTCTGATTTTTGGCGACGTTGGCATATTTCCCTATCCTCTTGGCTGAAAGATTATGTCTACATTCCCTTAGGCGGTAATCGCTTGTCCATAACCCGTACTTATACCAATCTTCTTTTTACCATGCTCATTGGTGGATTATGGCATGGAGCATCATGGTTATTTGTTATTTGGGGTGGTTTGCACGGCTTATATTTGGCATTTGAACATGCAGGGCGAGCTACTTTTGCTGCACGCTTCCAACGACCGCAAAGTGATTTACTGAAGCTTGCCTTAGGACTTTTGACCTTCTTAGTGGTATCAGTTACTTGGGTATTTTTCCGGGCGCATAGCTTAGACGATGCCCAGACCTTACTCGGTGTGCTATTTCAACTTAGTTCTATACCCGCAAACCCAATGATACCAGACTACCCAGCAGATAATGTGCCGACTGCCTTTCTATTACTCGTAGCCTTGTTAGCTTGGCATTGGTATACCCGCGATTCCAATCTCGAAATGGTTTTCCAACGCTTACCCGTCGCCGCCCGCTGCGTCGTTTTGAGTTATGTTTTGCTTGCCTTAATTTTTACCACCGGAGGAGATAGCCGTGCCTTCATCTATTTCCAGTTCTAACGCTAATGAACGCCTCCCTCAAGGTCACTGGCTTGCAACATGGCTGATAACACTAATCCTTGTTATCAGTATCACCTTAGGATGGGAGGTCTATTGTCGCACAATTGGCTTCACACCTGCAGGTGTAGCTGACACCCCAGAATTGTGGCAACAAACTCGCAAACGTGCCTCTGTATTAGGACACGATGCCGTTATTTTAGTGGGTGCATCACGCAGTCAATTGGGTATAAACACCGAAGTCATGAGTCGCTATACACCAAGCCATCCGATACAGCTCGCTATTGATGGTAGCTTCTTCATGCCCGTACTTGAAAACCTAGCGGCAGATAACAGCATTACTGGAACAATTATTGTTGATTTGGAAATTGAAAAAATCCCCGCTCAGTTAACAAATGCCCGAACCCAAGAACTTATACAGTTTTACGAAAAATACCAATCTAACAATCCTCATGGACTGATACAACCCATTGAGGACTTCCTACAAAATCAGATCAACCGCTGGCTTGCATTTAGAGTAACCGGAGCGAATCCACAAACTTTGCTGACACGCGCACTATCCGGGGATAGTGACCCAATGGGCACAGATTATCTCCTTACCTTACCTGACCGTTCTCGACAAGCCGACTACCAGAAGGTGGCTCAGCCAGAAGTCTATTTGTCACGCCTGCAACGCAACCTCGGCAACGATACCTTAGATAAAATTAATCCAGTCCAATGGCCAACATTTGATACCGATATGCAATACCTTGAAACCTTGGTACAACGGATTGAGCGACGAGGTGGCAAAGTTATTTTTGTACGCTTTCCCACCGACAAAGGCATTTGGCAAATAGATGAAGCTCGCTACCCACGCCAACAATTCTGGGACAAATTAGCCAGTATGACATCTGCCACCAGTATCCACTTTAAAGATTACCCTAGTTTGTCACGCTTTGAGCTGCCGGATGGCTCACATCTGGACTATCGAGATGCCATCCCATTTACTGAGGCCTTATCACGCTTGATCTTTCCTACAACCCTGAGCAAAAACGATAAATAAAACAATACAGCTTGATGTATGCCTAACCGCATTAACATTACTCAAGACGCATACGACGCATAGGAAATATAACAATAATGAAATCTACCCCAAACACCACCATCGCCATTATCGGGCTTGGCTATGTCGGCCTCCCCCTCGCAGTTGAGTTCGGTAAACACTTCCCAACTATCGGCTATGACATCAATACTCGGCGTATTCAAGAATTACGCAGTGGTCAAGATCATACGCTAGAAGTTGATACACATGAATTGCAGAGCGCCCAATACCTGAATTACACCGATCACTTATATGATATGCGGGATGCAAATATTTTTATTATCACCGTCCCTACCCCTGTTGATCATCATAAGCGCCCTGATCTAACTCCGTTAATTCGCGCTAGTGAAAGTGTGGGCAAAGTGCTTAAATCCGGTGATATTGTCATTTATGAATCAACCGTCTACCCCGGTGCAACTGAAGATGATTGCATCCCTGTACTTGAAAAAATCTCTGGTCTGACATTTAACCTCGATTTTTTTGCAGGTTATTCCCCAGAACGAATCAACCCCGGCGATAAAGAACATCGGGTCACTACGATCAAAAAAGTAACCTCAGGCTCTACTCCTGAGGTAGCTGAGATAGTCGACCAACTCTATCGCACCATTATTATCGCAGGAACACACAAAGCACCGAGTATCAAAGTCGCTGAAGCCTCTAAAGTAATTGAAAATACCCAACGGGATTTAAATATCGCTTTAGTCAATGAACTTGCACTGATTTGCAATCGCTTAGGTATTGATACCGAAGCCGTCTTGCAAGCTGCCGGAACAAAGTGGAATTTTCTACCGTTTCGCCCCGGTCTAGTAGGGGGACATTGCATTGGGATTGACCCTTATTATCTGACTCACAAAGCCGAATCACTTGGCTATCATCCTGACATTATTCTAGCCGGACGGCGTATCAATGAAGGCATGGGCGCTTATGTGGCCTCACAACTCATCAAAGCCTTAGTGAATCAAGCTATTCCTGTGGCAGGTGCTAAAGTATTGATTATGGGCTTAGCATTCAAGGAAAACTGCCCTGATCTACGCAATACTAGGGTGGTTGATATTATAAAAGAACTACGTAGTTACCAAATCATGGCGGATGTCTATGATCCTTGGGTTTCACCGTTCGAGGCCGAACACGAGTATGGCATTCAGCCCGTCAGCAGGCTAGAGCAAGGTTATTATGATGCAATTTTGGTAGCAGTGGCTCATCAGCAATTTCGTGAGATGGGGGTCTCTCATATTCATAGCTTAGGTAAACCTAGCCATGTACTCTATGATCTCAAATATCTTTTCCCAGCGAATGAAACGACTTTACGTCTGTAACGAGGATAAAGATCAAGCTTAATTCTTAAAGGCTGATGGCAAACAGGATCAACACTGATCCGCCGTTCAGCTGGCAGTTTGCCCTGACACGTATTATTTATAAAAAAATATTATTATAAATAATAAAGAACTATTATTATCTCATGAGCGCACCCAACATCCAACTACCCGGCTATGTCAAACAACTGGTCACTGCAGGCAAGTTGGATTTAGGGGTTGCGGAAAAAACCGTAAAAAAAGCGCATGCGGATAAAATCTCCGTAATGGAGTGGTTGTTTCATCAGCAATTGGTTTCCGCTAGGGATTTAGCCCGAGCAGCGAGTGATGAATACGGGATCAGTGTGGTGGATCTCGATGCCATTGATATTCGCCCGATGGTGGCTGATCTCATTTCAGATGAACAAAAACAACGCCTACATTTGCTACCGATTCATCGCTATGGCAATCATTTATTAGTAGCGTTAGCGGATCCGCTTTACTTACCTAATCTAGACGATGTTAAGTTCGCCACCAATCTCAAGCCCGAGCCAGTCTTTGTTGAGTTTGATAAATTACAAATTTATCTTGCTAATGGAGGTGGCTTCGGTGGTTCTGCCTCTCCCCTGCAATCCGGCATGGCGGTATCAAGCGAAGCGATTACCCAAAATATTGCACTGGATACCCGTGATATAAAAAAGCAGGAAGCCGAAGGCGAAGAAGTTGAAATTATTTCCTTCGTCGATAAGCTGCTAGCCCATGCAATTAACTCTAAAGTTTCTGATATTCATATCGAACCTTACGAAAAAAATCTACGCATCCGCTACCGTGTCGATGGTATTTTAAAGGTTATTGCCACGCCGCCCATTGGTATTGCTGCTCAACTCACTTCGCGCCTCAAAGTCTTAGCACGCATGAATATTTCCGAGCGGCGTGTCCCTCAAGATGGGAGGATTCGATTTGCTTTAAATGAGAAAAAAAATATCGACTTCCGTGTGAATACCTTACCGACCATTTATGGCGAAAAGGTGGTCATGCGTATCCTAGACTCGGACAGTGCTACAATTGGTATCGAGAAATTAGGCTTTGACCCTAAACAGCAAGCCGATTTCGTGAATGCTTTGAGCAAACCAGACGGCATGGTTTTAGTCACTGGTCCAACTGGCAGTGGTAAAACCGTTACACTCTATACCGGCCTTGGCATGTTAAATACCCCTGAAAGTAATATCTCAACAGCAGAAGACCCTGCTGAGATTAATATGCCCGGTGTTAATCAAGTGAATGTCAATCCGAAGGTGGGACTGACCTTTGCAGAAGCTTTACGTGCCTTCTTGCGGCAAGACCCTGACATTATTATGGTAGGGGAGATTCGTGACCTAGAAACCGCAGAAATTTCGATCAAAGCGGCACAAACAGGGCATTTAGTCTTATCCACTCTACATACCAATAGCGCTCCAGAAACCTTAACCCGCCTACTCAATATGGGCGTACCCCCTTTCAATATTGCTTCCTCAGTGCACTTAATTATTGCTCAACGCTTAGCACGGCGTTTATGTGATAAATGCAAACAACCCGCGACCGTTCCACCTGATATTTTGCGTAGTTTTGGGTTTAAAGATGAAGAAATTGGTAAATTTACAGTCTATGAAGCCGTGGGCTGTGCTGCTTGTTCACAAGGTTATAAAGGACGGGTTGGTATTTATCAGGTCATGCCCATCTCCCCCACAATGGGGCGGATGGTCATGGATGGCTGTAATTCGATGGATTTAGCAGAACAGGCGCAGCGCGAAAATATCTTGGACTTACGTCAATCCGGCTTAGCCAAAATCAAACAAGGGATTACATCTTTAGCCGAAATCTCCCGCGTGACCAAAGATTAAAAAGATTAACAAATTTCCGCTTATCTGAGCTATCAGCGACTCAAGGCTAAAAACTGCTAAACTGCGACATCCTCATTATAATAATAAACGAGATGACGAAAGCTTATGGCTAGCCCACGTAATCCAAGCACCATGAAAACCCCGAGCGCTGTCGACGGCATGCAAACCTTCAAATGGGAAGGCGTGAATCGTAATGGCGTAAAAATCAAAGGCGAGACTCAAGCAGCCAATGCTAACTGGTTAAGAGCGACGCTGCGTCGCCAAGGCATTAACCCAGGGCGCATCGTTAAAAAACCCAAGCCTTTATTTAAGCCTGCGATTAAACCCGCTGATATTGCCCATTTTGCCCGTCAAATGACCACGATGATGAAATCGGGCGTGCCGATGGTGCAATCACTGCAAATGGTCGGCGGGGGCGGGGATAATATCGCCATGCATGATTTAATCAAAAAAATTATCGAGGATATTGAAGCGGGCTCAAGCTTTGGTAATGCGCTCAGCCGCCATCCCCAACACTTTGACCGACTGTTCGTCAACCTCGTGAAAGCCGGTGAGCAAGCAGGTACTTTAGAAACCATGCTTGAAAAGGTCGCCACCTATAAAGAAAAAACAGAAGCTTTAAAATCCAAAATCAAAAAAGCAGTAATGTACCCTGTCATTGTTATTGTGGCAGCCGTCATTGTTTCTTCGATTATGTTAATTTGGGTTATTCCTCAATTTAAAGAAGTCTTTAGTAGCTTTGGTGCAGATTTACCTGCGTTTACCCTGATGGTTATTTCTATGTCTGAATGGTTGCAGGCTTATTGGTGGATGCCTTTAGGGGCGATGATTATGATCGCTTATGTGTTCAAAACAGCCTTGAAACGCTCCACCAAATTCCAAAAACTTGTGGATAGAATGGTTTTGAAGATTCCAATTATTGGGAATATTATCAATCTCTCATCCATTGCACGTTTTTGTCGGACACTCTCTACAATGTTTTCAGCAGGGGTGCCCTTAGTCGAGTCAATGGATTCCGTTGCAGGGAGTACAGGCAACTCTTTGTATTATGATGCTACGATGCGCATGAAAGATGATACAGCGCAAGGTTTACAATTAAACGTTGCCATGCAAACCACGCAAATTTTTCCCAATATGGTAGTACAAATGACACGAATCGGTGAAGAATCGGGGCGCTTAGAAGAAATGTTAGGAAAAGCGGCTGATTATTACGAAGAGCAAGTCGATGATTTAGTAGACACCTTAGCTAAGCAAATTGAACCTTTAATTATGGCCGTATTAGGTGTTGTAGTTGGTGGTTTGGTCGTCGCCATGTATCTGCCGATTTTCAAACTGGGGGCAGTGGTCTAAGCAATATTATGGAATTAATTCATTTACTAGCGACCAGTAATACTTGGTTATTGGTTTGCGTTGGGCTGATTTCACTATTAATCGGTAGCTTTTTGAATGTAGTGATTTATCGTTTACCCGTGATGATGGAGCGCGAGTGGAAACATGAATGTGCTGAGTTTTTAGGGGGCGAAGATACCCTAGCCAGCACCGATACGACTCGCTTTAATTTAGTCGTACCACGCTCACAATGCCCAAACTGCGGACATAATATAGCCTCATGGGAAAATATTCCTGTGCTTAGCTACTTAGCCTTAGGTGGTAAATGCGCAAGCTGCCGCACCCCTATTCCGCTGCAATATCCACTGGTTGAAATCGCAACTGCGCTGCTTTCGATGTTAGTGGCTTATCAATATGGTTTCAGCTGGCAGACCTTAGGCTTATTAGTGTTCACTTGGAGCTTAATAGCACTCTTTATGATTGATGCGCAAACCATGCTCTTACCCGATGATCTAACTTATCCCTTACTTTGGATTGGTTTATTATTGAATATGAATGGCTGGTTTGTACCTTTAGCTGATAGTGTTTTAGGTGCTGTCTTTGGCTATTTATCGTTGTGGAGTATTTACCATCTCTTTAAATTACTCACGGGTAAAGAAGGCATGGGTTATGGTGACTTCAAACTTTTAGCAGCATTAGGCGCGTGGGGTGGCTGGCAAATATTACCTTTTGTTATTTTTGCATCCTCCGCTTTTGGAGCTTTATTTGGGATTGCTTGGATGTTGATTAAGCGTAATGGGCAAAGTCTACCCATGCCCTTTGGCCCGTGGCTAGCAATGGCTGGCTTTGTAGCCATGATCTGGCATCAGGAAGT
>JBJOOT010000014.1:0-30918 GCA_046051185.1 Pseudomonadota bacterium
GCCAATATACCTTGTGCTTTAGCTAGCCCGTTGACACTAGTATCAGTGCATATTGATCCCGATGAATGGACAGAGCGCCAAAAAAAGATTATTAAATTTGCTTTTAAGCGAGCGCGTGCAGTAGTTGCCTTAACAAATAGTATGCAAACTAAATTAGAAACTAATTTGCAACTTAATAATGTAGTCCGAATTTATAACCCCGTGATGACTAATTTAGTTCATCAACGTGCTAAAGAACATATTGCTATTAATAAACCTTTTATTTTAGCGGTTGGGCGCTTAAATGCTTTAAAGCGATTTGATCGTCTAATTGCTGCCTATGCTCAGGCTAAAATAGCTGAAACTTGTCAATTGATCATTTTAGGTGAAGGTGAGTTACGCCAAGATTTAGAAAAGCAAATTAAAGCTTATGGCTTGCAAAATCGAGTTTTACTGTTAGGGTATGAGTCTAATCCCTATAAATATATGACACGCGCTGAGTATTTAGTTATGAGCAGTGATACAGAAGCCTATCCAGTCGTATTAATTGAGGCATTGAGTTTAGGTTGTCCGGTTTTAAGTACCGATTGCCCGAGTGGCCCCCGAGAAATTATTCGTGAGGGTGTTAATGGTTTATTAGTGGCTCTTAGTGAGCAGGCTTTAGCAGCAGGAATGCAACGTTTGTGTACCGATCAGCAATTGCGTGAGCGTTTGTCACGGCAAGCCCCAAGTTCTGTACAAATAAATGATATTCGTGCAGTCGCTGATACTTGGTTGGCGGTCTAAAATGCAGTTGCGGCATAGTGCTTTATATCTACTAGCACAAGGTATTCCTGCTCTTGCAGCTTTTTTTACCCTTGCTCTTTATACTCGTTGGCTTAGCCCAGAAGACTATGGGATGTACAGTACGCTGCTAATAATAGCCAATAGCGCCAATATTATTTTATTTAACTGGATGTATGTGGCATTGATGCGCTATTGGAATACAACTGATTTCCAAAAAGATGAGCTGATTAGTTTAGTTGGAGTGGTCTTAGTAATCGGTAGTGCTTTGATTGTGGGCGGGGCTATTGTTTATTTTGTGATAACCCAAGATGCTTTAGTTGCGGTGATTATTGCCATCTTGATGATAGCTAATGCCATTTATATGGGCTATCAACGCATTAATTCGATCAGTTTACAAGCAGAGCGTTATTTGTTGATTGAATTAGCAAGGGTAATATTGACGACTCTATTAGCAGTTGGCTTAGTTTGGAGTGGCTATTCTTGGTATGGAATTTTACTAGCTACGAGCTTAGGGTTTTTGCTTATTTCTGTAGTTTCACCTGATTTTTGGCGGCGCTTTTGGCATTATCCAAAACATCTTAATTATCAAAAAATATTCAAATTACTACAATATGGCTTACCATTGAGTATAGTCTTTATGTTGCTTGAGTTGATTCATGTAACGGATCGAGTTTTATTAAGTTGGTTAATAGGTTTTGAGGCTGCAGGTCAATATGCTGTTGCATTTAGTTTGCCTTTTCAATTATTAATTTTAGTTGCCAGTGCTATCAATATGGCTGCTTATCCTTTGATCTTGCAAGCTTTAGAACAGCATGGTGAGGCTGTGGCTAAAAATAAATTAGCGGATTACTTATTAGTACTCATAGGTTTGTTATTACCTAGCTATTTTGGTTTGATCGCAGTTAGTCATGATTTTATGCCTTTGTTGATTGGTGTTAATTATTTAAATGACTCTTTACGTCTGTTACCTGCGATTGGTTTTTTACTTGTGATTAATGCTATTTATCTATTTTATATTTCTTTGGCTTTTCAAATTGCAAAGCAAACACAAAAAACAATATGGATTGTTGGTTTTGCTACTGTATTAAATATCATACTTAATTTTATATTAATTCCTTATTATCAAATTGAAGGAGCTATTATTGCTTCTTTGGTTGCTTATTTGTTTTGTGTTGTCTATGGTTATATGGTCAGTATGAAGTATTTTAAGATGCCTATTCTTTGGTGGGAGCTATTAAAGCTTATTCTTGCTTCTAGCCTAATGCTAATTTTATTAAATTACTTACCAATAGACACTGGGTTGATAGAAGGGTTTATCCGTATTGTAGTTGGTCTATGTTTTTATTTGGCGATGATCTGGTTATTGAATGTAGGGAAAGCTAGATTGTTTCTAGCTTGTTTTTTGAAAACTATGAATAAACAAAATGAAAGCACTCACTATCAAGCGTAAAAAGTATGGGATTAATATTCAGGAAATTTATTTTTCTTCTGAAGATACTTATCAAGCAAACTGTGATCTGAAAGTTGATTTCTGTGTTCCAAACCAAGGTAAAAATACAAAAACTGCTCTAACTGCAGTCATTGATTTAACTGAAGATCTTGAGGTGATCTTAGCTAATTTTCGTTCTAGTCATCGTCGGGGAGTTCAAACGACCTTAACATCAAATGATTTATCGTATCGCTTTATAACTGAACCATCTGCAGAGGACATACAAGTCTTTTGTAAGTATTATGATAATTTTGCCAGTGAAAAAAATCTAGCTATTTGTAATCAAAATAAGCTTGAGTTTTTTGCTGGAAAAAATACTTTGATCTTAACTAATGTAAGTTATGCTCATACAAATGAGTTGATTTGTTTACATGCTTTTATTTGCAATAATGAGCGTGCGCGTTTGTTATATTCGATTTCAAACTTCCGTACACAAGCTGAAACGGCGACTGAGCGTCGGGTTATCAGTAAAATTCATCGCTCTTTACATTGGTTTGAAATGATGCAATTTAAAAAAATGAATTATAAGCTATATGATTTAGGTGGTCTGGCTATCGGTGCTGATCCAGAGTTAGAAAATATTAATCATTTTAAACGTGGTTTTGGCGGGCAAGAGCTTAAAGAGTATATAAATTTTACCCCTAAAACACTAAAGGGTTGGTTAGCGATGCGCTATCTAATGAAAAAACTATGAGTGAATTTTTAATTAAAAATGCACACTTAGAGCAAGTGGCTTATATTATCACCTCACTAGCAATGGGTGGGGCGCAAAAAGTCCTGTTAGGTTTATTAGCGAATACACAATCCACTACAAGACCGCCTTTAGTGATTAGCTTATTAAAAACAGAAGGTTTGCAAATAGAGTTTGCTAAACTTGGAATTGAGGTTTTTTATTTAGAGCTAGAAAAACCAAGTTTGATTTTTAAAAAAATCGCAACACTTAAAAAAATAATTACTGAGCGCCAAATTAAAATACTATATAGCTTTTTGCATCATGCTAATCTATTTGCAGTATTATTAGCGACCCTTAGTTCTAAACCTAAACCCGCAGTCATTTGGGGTTTACATGATACCCCTGTAAAAAAAATTTATACACGTTGGCAGCATCGAGCTTTATTTTACTTAGGTGTACGTTTATCGCGTATTCCCCATAAGATTATTTTGGTTTCTGAACGTAGTCGACAGCGTTATCTTGAGGTCGGCTATCCAGCTAGCAGTATGGAGCTGATCCCAAATGGCGTTCCTCTCTCTATTTTGCAAGCAGAGCAAATTAGCCTAGATCGGCAAGCGCTACGGGCTGAATTAGGTTTAGCCTCAGATGCTTTATTAATTGGCAGTCTCACTCGTGCTGTTCCTGAAAAAGCTTTGCCAGTGATGCTAGCGGCTTTTGCACAATTAAACTCCAGTCCCAATACGCATTTAGTGTTGGTTGGTGAAGGGGTTGATCAGGATAATACAGAGTTGCAAGCACAAATCGCTGCTCTGGGTTTGCAGGCTCGAGTGCATACTTTAGGGATTCGTCATGATCCGCAACACTTAATTCGTGGTTTTGATCTTGCTACCTTATCTTCACGCTCGGAGGCTTTTCCGTTATTTTTAGTTGAGGCGATGGCTTTAGGGATACCCTGTGTAGCTACGGATGTCGGTGATATTGCTTTGATTTTTGGGGGGAATGGTCTGTTAGTTCCTGTGAATGATAGCAAAAGCTTAGCGCTTGCTTGGTTACAAGTTTTAGCTTGGAATGAAACAGAAAAACAGGCCAAAGTACAAGCTGCTTGGGCCTATATTCAAGCGCATTTTAGCTTAGAGCGGATGCAACAACATCATTGGGCGGTATTCACTGAAGTCATGGCTGCTTGTGAGTCTAACCAAGCTTGGAACATGAGAATACACCATAAGCGTTGTTGATTGGCGGCACCGCTTAAGAATTGCTGCCATTCTTGTTGCACAAGTTTGGCTTGTAGATAGCCCTGTTGTTGCAGACGTATTGGATTTAGTAGCTCTTCTGCCCAATCACGCAATTCAGTTCTTAACCAACTAGCGAGTGGCACATTAAAACCTTGCTTGGGACGGTTGACGATTGAGGCAGGTACATATTTATACAGTAATTGCCGTACTAGCCATTTGCCTTGCCCTTGGTTAATCTTAAACGACAGCGGCAACCGCCAAGCTAATTCAACAACGCGATGATCTAAAAATGGTACACGAGTTTCTAAACTAGCACCCATTGCCGCCCGATCTACCTTGCAGAGCATATTATCGGGCAGAATATTTAGGGTATCAAACATCATCATGGCTGATTCCGCATCACTGAAATGAGCAGCGAGTTTGCTTAAAGGCCAAGGGGTTGTGAGTTGAGTTGCGCCAATAACCACCGTTTCAGGAGCTTGCCAAGCTTGGGATAGGCGTGGAAATAAATCATAAACCGACTCACTCGCTTGAAGAGCGGCTGCAATTTTATGTAATTGTGTAGCTAATTGTTCGTCGGATTGTAATAAGCATTTGCTTAAAGTTGGTGTTGGTATGCCGAGCAAGCATTGAGTAACTTGCTTGCGAAGCTTTGTGGGTAGCCAAGCGAGTTTAGACCAGATTTTTTGCGCAAATAAATAACTACGATAGCCGCCAAACAGCTCATCTCCCGCATCACCCGATAAGGCAACGGTTACTTGTTGGCGAGCATAGTGGCTAATCAAGAAAGTAGGAATTTGTGAGGTATCTGCAAAAGGCTCATCATAAAGTTGGGGTAACAGGGGAATCACATCCAAGGCTTCTTGTGCTCCAACCGTAAATTCTGTATGGAGCGTGCCTAAGTGCTCAGCAACCGTGCGAGCATGTTGAGCTTCATTAAACCCCGCCTGTTCAAAAGCCACGGTAAAAGTACGAATCGCTTGGCTGTGTTGGGCTTGCATCAAGCTAACGATCAAGGATGAATCAATGCCACCTGAGAGAAAAGCCCCTAGTGGTACATCCGCTTGTGCTTGTAATTGCACAGCTTGTTGCAGTTGTTGTTCAAGGCAAGCTAAGGCTGTTGTTTGATCAGTTAAGAGCGCTTGTTGGCCTTGTAGGGCTATTTCGAGGCTTGACCACCATACCTTGGGTTGAGCTTGTTTTTGTGGCAATTGTTGAAGCTTTAACTCTAATAAACAGCCTGCTTCTAGTTTATAAATTCCCTGATAAATACTGGCTGGACTGGTGACATAAGCACATTGTAAATAACTAGCTAAAACTCCACGATCAAGTTCTGCCTCAAAAGCGGGCAGTTGACGTAAGGCTTTAAGTTCAGAAGCGAAGGCAAATTGTGCACCGATCCAGCCATAGTATAAGGGCTTCTCGCCCATGCGATCCCGAATAAGGGTCAGTGAGCGCTCCTGTTGATCCCATAAGGCAATAGCAAACATCCCCACCGTTTTTTGCAAAGTCGCTTCGATCCCCCAGTGAGCAAAGCCAGCCAAAAGCGTTTCAGTATCCGAGTGACCCCGCCATTGTGGCTGAAATCCACTGCCTTCTAATTCTTTTCGTAGTGCTTGGTGATTATAAATTTCACCATTAAACACACAAAGATAACGCTCATCAGCTGAGCGCATCGGTTGTTGCCCAGCATTGGATAAATCAACAATGGCTAAACGTCGATGGCCTAAGGCTATTTGCGCCTCAGGATCAAGCCATAAGCCTTGAGCATCAGGGCCGCGATGTTGAAGTGAGGCAGTCATGCGCTCTAAACTGTGCGCGGGTTGGTTTAAATGAGTAAATCCCAAAAATCCAGCAATGCCACACATGTTTTGACCTCATAGCTCGTTTTAATCGTTTTGCGGGTAATTTTAGTGGTAATACTGAGTTTGAAACGAAGTAAAGGAATAATCGGTCAGTAGTTTATGCAATTTATTGACCATCCCTGCGCGTCCTGCGAATTGATGCACTGCCCATGCTTTAGAAATACCGGCTGGTTTGGCAACCTCCTGATATTCTTTGGTATCTAGCTCATAGGGGTGCATATAAAATACCCCTGAGGTTTTATTCAGCTGCCGCGCTAGCCAACGATTTAAAGCATAAGGATAAATACGAAAATATCCCCCCCCCATTACAGGTAAGGATTTGCCGAAGACCGTGCACGTTGAGAGTGGGTAGGTATCTAAACCACGGTCGCGAATTTGCGCTAAGATCGACGCATCAGCAAAGCCATAAACCTTGCGGACTTGTGCCAACATAATTGAGGATTCATAGCGTAGCCCAAAAGATTGTAAGGTATCACAATACCAAGGCAGCATTTCAGTGCGTACCGAAAACGTAGGGGCGCGGAATCCTAACACTTTTTGTCCACTTAGCTCTTCTAGATTAGAAACCGAGCGCTCTAATTCATCTTTAAATTGTGCGGGTGTCAGAGTATATAAAGGCCGATGGCTATAAGCATGACTGGCTAATTCATGCCCTTGAGCAGCAATAGCGCTGACTAATTCTGGAAAGCGCTCTGCGACCATACCTTGCACAAAGAATGTGCCTTGGACTTGATGCTCAGCCAAAATATCCAAAAGCTGTAAGGTATTATTGAGCACTCGTTTAGAGATCGGACGCTCAAAATCAAACACCGATTGTTGCCAATCTTCAATATCAGCACTAAAAATCATCGTGAAGTTTCCAAGCTCGCCTCTAGAGGGGTAAAACCTTGGCGATGGGTGTGGCAAGCTAAATAAATATTCGCTAAACGCTCCAAAACCTGTTGGGCAGTGAAGTTAGCCAACACATGTTCACGGGCAGCCAAGCCCATTTGCGTCCGCTCGTGAGGATGCTCCATAAGCCATTGCATTTTAGCCGCTAAAATTTGTGGCGCAGCTAAGGGCACAATAAAGCCTGTTTGTTGATCTTTAACAGCTTCTCGACTGCCTTTAACATCGGTGCAAATTACCGGTTTAGCACAAGCCATAGGTTCTAATAGTGCACGAGGCAAACCTTCGCCGAATGAAGTCAGTAGACCGACATCAAGCTCTTGATAGAACGCTGCCATATCCGTGCTATAGGTACGCATTTCGACCCAATCTTGTAATTGATGGGCTGCAATCTTAGCTGCAAGCTCTGTTTGTAACTCGCCTTGACCAATCAGTAATACTTTGAAATTAGGATTCAATAAACGCAGATGCTTAACCGCATCTAAGAGCAATTGGTGATTTTTAATCGGCTCAAAGCGCGCCACCATCCCAAAAATGGTTTTATGGTCTTGCCCACGGCGAGTGTGGGCTTGGAAATAATCGGTATCAATACCATTGCCTAAATAGACCATTTGTGCCTCATCCAACAGACGATAGCGGCGAGCAAGTCGCATATCTTCATAGCTTTGAAATAAAGCAAGCTGCACCGGCCATTTTAATAAGCGCTCAATGGCTAGATAAGTGTATTTACCTAAAATACTGGTGTTATGCGATAAGCTATAACCATGACTTTGATAAATCCAAATGGGTTTACGCATAAACAAGGCCAAGCAGCGTCCAATTAGGCTGGGTACACCAAAATGGAGATGCACAACCTCATAATCAGTTTGAGTTAATACTTTGCGTAAATTAAGTAAGGATTCTAATAAGCACCAAGGTTTGAGGCTACGATGTAAATCAGTAATGACCACCTGCATACCTTGTTGGCGCATTAGCTCCACTTCTTTACCGTCACTACATAAAATATCAATCTTTAATTGTTGTGGATAACGCTCATTTAAAATTTGAGCGCGTTTAAACACTAAAGCATAAGCTGGACTACTAGCGGTACAGACTTCAAGTATTTTAAGCATATCAATAAAACTTATGTAATAAATGACGAGACAGGGTATTCATAACAAATGGTGGGCTGTTACGAATTAGCCAAGAAGCACTGCTATAAACAGATGAACGTGAGGATTTCACCTGAGGAATAGGCAGTTGATAATAATGAATCGGGCGGGTGTAATCGGCTAAGCGCAATTTGAAATCATAGGCTTGGCTTGCGACGGATGAACGCCCTAAATTGTAAGCGGGTTTACCGATTTGCTCGCAATATTCAATAATCGACCAGAGCATGGTCAGAAAGATATTATCTTTCTTATAAGCTGGATCTAAACCCATCCAAGCTCCATATAGTTCGTCTTTAGAACTAAACGCAAGGGCGGCTACTACGGGTGTTTCTGCAAAATAACCTACAAATAAAGACATTGATGCTTGATAATGCTCATGAAGCTCAGCAAAAAAGCGCCAACTATGTGGCAGACTGCCCACTTCATGCATCTGTTTGAGATAGAGTTTATAAAATGCTTGCAATAGCTCTAAATCATTTCCAATTTTAAAATGAAAACCTTGCTTAAAAGCTTGCCGAATATTGCGGCGAGTGGATTTAGAGAAGTCTTTTAATCGCTGCTCACAGGTTTTACTGAGGTCAACAATCAATTCGACTTTATCAGCATGATCAAGTGCACAAGGTAAGCTTTGGGTAGTTCGCAATTCTAAATATTGCGCTTTGAGGTTTAATTGGGGCAATTGCTCCAAAAGCTCGCTGACTAAATCAGAGTAATCAAGAGGAGCTGGAAATTTGATTTCACCAGTTTTATCAAAACCAGCGCCTATAATCAGCTTATTAGTCCCTAAACCCAATGCTGTATTTTTTATAAACGCAGGAATGCTAATCACTTGATCTTGAAGTTCTAATTCAAGATCAATGGCTTGCAACTTATACTCTCTTGCTAAAGCTAATCTAAAAGCAGGACTGGTAAATACCTTTTCATTTAAGCCTAGGTTTGAGGTTTTTTCTGCTGGGTTATTTAATTCTTTAATTCGTATAGCCATCGGCGGGGTACTCGATTCGCTAGTTAGTTCGCTAGAGTATTGATCGCTTACAGGTGTTTCGCCTGCGCTGACTGGATAAGAGGGCAAAGTTTTTAGGTAAATGGAATAAGCGTGACTTGACTATCGACTAGCCGCTTATCTAAAAAAACGTTGCGGTATGCAGTTGGGCTTTTGCATATAGAAAAATGTTATAAGAGGATAGCATCAGATATTTTACCCAATGGCTGATAAGATTATGTTGACCGTCTCTGAGCAAGTTCCAGCTGTCGCAAGCCCTAGTATTCCTGTGATCCTGCCTTCTCCAGAATTAATGTCTGCGATGGGGGCTAAGCAGACTGCGGCCACAGGCCTACTCAGTTTAGAGCAGCTATGGCATCGGTTGTGGCGGCAAAAATGGTTATTTTTAACCACGTTAAGCTTAGTTCTCTTAGCAACGCTACTGATTACTCTAATGATGAAACCAGAGTATCGGGCAAGCTCTACCATTCAAATTGATAAACAAGGTGCACAGATTGTTGATTTTGGCAGTGTACGTCAAGTAGGGCCTGATATGGGTGAAGGCGATATGTTTTTTCGTACTCAATATGAGCAATTGAAGAGTCGTCAACTCGCCGAGCAAGTGATTAGTGACTTAGATTTAGATCAGCGTTTATTTGAGCTTAAAGAGCAAACGACCCCGTTATCTGAAATCCTCGCAGATGCTAAAAAAACTATCACTACACTTAAAGATCAAATCCTTGAGAGTTTACCCGCTGATCTAATACCAAAACAAGCCAGTACAGCCGCGATTCAAGGCGATAATGTAGATGCTTTTTTGAAAAATCTTTATGTCGAGCCGATTGAAAAGGCGCATTTAGTCAAAGTGTATTATGAAAGCACTAATCCGGTATTATCTACAGAGATCGTTAATAAGTTAATTGATTTATATATTAAAAATTCAATCAGCACTAGCAGCCAAACTGATATTTATGCTCAAGCTTTTTTAGATCGAGAATTAGAAAAAGCACGTGAGCGCCTGACAAATAGTGAAAATGAATTGGTTAGCTATGCTCGTGATAATCAAATTTTAGAGGTTAATAATAGTCAAGCAACCCAAGAGCAAAAATTAAATGAGTTAAATAGTGCTTTGGCAGCTGCAGAACGGCGGCGAATTGAGGCTGAAAGCCAATTAGGCCAAGCTCGTAAACATGGCAATGTAGTTGGAGTTTTAACAAATCCAGTCGTTGAGTCCTTAAAGCGACAAATCGTGGATTTAGAGGGGCAGTATCAAAACCAGTCTAAAGTTTTTAAGCCGGCCTATCCAGAAATGCAGCAACTTGCCCAACAAATTGAGGCCGTTAAAGCAAAATTAGCGACTGAGGTGGCCAATTTAAAACAATCTCTAGAAGCAGAGTTTACTGCTTCCAAACGCCTTGAAGGGCAAGTTCGCACAGAGTTGTCTAATTACAAGGGTGAATTAGTGAATTTGCGTGATCGCAGTGTGGAATACAATGCCTTAAAGCGCGAAGTAGAAACGAGTCGTAAGCTTTATGATGATCTTTTAAAGCGCATGAGTGAGGTGAATGTCGCATCAGGTGCAAATAAGGCAACTAATATTCGAATTATTGATGCAGCTAAGCCACCAGCTGACCCGTTTAGACCCAATAAGGCAATCAATTTAATAGTCGGTTTGATTACAGGTTTGATTTTAGCTACAGGTTTGGCTTTATTACGTGAAACTTTACGCCGCTCTTTAACTTCGGGCGATGAATTACAAATGGTGAGTGGCTTACCTGTTTTAGGAACAATTCCACATGTACGGCGCATGAGTGAACAGGATTTGGCAATGGTCACAATGAAAAATCCTAATTCGCCAGCGGCTGAAGCCTATCGTATTGCTGCTACGAATATTCGCTTTGCACTGCAAGCTGGTAAGCCTAGTGTGATTGTGCTGACAAGCGTGAATCCTTCAGAGGGTAAATCCACTTCATCTGTCAATTTAGCTTTAAGTCATGCCCAAATGGGGGCAAAAGTTTTACTGATTGATGCGGATTTACGCCGCCCAACGGTTCATTTGAAAATGGGAATTAATAATACGCGGGGCTTAAGCGATTATGTAGAAGGTAGAGCAGAATTAGTGCAGGTCACTCAACAAGTGCCGAATATGAAGAATGCCTATGTGATTACCGCAGGGCCATTTCGTGTTGATCCTAGTAGTATTTTAGCCAGTGCGAAAATGCATCAGTTGCTAGAGATGGCGCGTAATCATTTTGATATTACTATTATTGATGGGCCACCCGTTACCGGTTTTGCAGATGCTTTAATCTTGGCTGCTCAAGCCGATAATACGGTATTGGTGACGGATGAAAAAAATATGGATCGCAAGCAAGTTTTAAATGTGATTCAACAATTGCAACGGGTTAAACCCAGTATCGGGGGCTTTTTAGTCGTGAATGCAAAACATGGCGTGACGGATGCCCGTTATTATGATCGCTATAATCAAGGCCTCACACATACGCAAACCTATGATAAACCAGCTAATACTAATAGTGGTTTGAATTTAACTAAGGAAAAAGCGGCCTAAGGTGAAAACTTAAGCCAGCAGGATCTAGAAGAGGCTCACTACACCCCTAAATAAATTATTCAGGGGTGTAGTTTTTAAGACTAAGGCAGGGTGGTTTCACCCATTAAAAAGCGATCACATTCACGGGCTGCTTGACGGCCTTCATGAATCGCCCAAACTACTAAGCTTTGCCCACGACGCATATCACCGGCTGCAAAAACACCCGCAACATTCGTCGCATACTTGCCATAATCCGCTTTTACATTACCACGCGGGTCGGTCGCGACTTCGCTACTTTTAATTAACGCTTGTTCAGGGCCAGTGAATCCCATCGCTAAGAGAATTAAATCCGCAGGTAAAACGCGCTCACTACCAGCTATTTCTACCAAGTTCATCCGGCCATCAGCAGTTTTTTCCCATTGCACACCGATGGTATGAATTTCCCGAACCTGACCTTCAGCATCACCAACAATTTTCTTAGTTGAGACAAGATACTGACGCGGGTCTGCACCAAATAAAGCCGCTGCTTCTTCTTGGCCATAATCGACTCTGAAGATTAACGGCCATTCTGGCCAAGGATTGCTCGGTGCCCGTTGATCCGGCGCTCGTGGCATAATTTCTAGCTGAGTCACTGATTGACAGCCATGACGAAGTGAAGTACCTACACAATCCGTACCAGTATCTCCCCCACCAATGACAATCACATGTTTATCTTTAGCTGAAATATACTGACCATCAGCATGCTTGGAATCCAATAAGCTCTTAGTATTAGCGGTTAAGAATTCCATCGCAAAATGCACCCCCTTTAACTCTCGCCCTGGTACGGGTAAATCACGAGCTTGGGTTGCTCCTGCACAAAGCACAACGGCATCAAAGGTTTGACGCAATTCGGTAGCAGAAATATCTTTGCCGACCTGCACACCAGTAACAAATTGAATGCCTTCAGCTGCCATTAAATCAACACGTCGCTGCACAACTTCCGTTTTATCCAGCTTCATATTGGGAATACCATACATGAGCAAACCACCAATCCGATCAGCACGCTCATAAACGGTTACTTCATGTCCAACTTTATTCAATTGATCTGCACAGGCTAAACCGGCTGGGCCAGAACCCACTACGGCAACTTTTTTACCCGTACGCTCGGCAGGTGGTTCAGCTTGCACCCAACCTTCAGCAAAGGCTTTATCAATAATGCTGACTTCATTGAGCTTAATGGTCACTGGGTCTTCATTTAAACCTAAAGTACAAGCTCCCTCACAAGGGGCAGGGCAGACTCGTCCGGTGAACTCGGGGAAATTATTGGTCATGCGTAGGCGCTCATAAGCTTCACGCCATAAGCCACGATAAATCATGTCATTCCATTCAGGAATCAGATTATTGACCGGACAGCCACTAGCACCACCGGGTAAGATTTTTCCTGTCTGGCAAAAAGGAATCCCACATTCCATACAGCGTGCACCTTGGCGTTGGCTTTCGGCTTCGCTATGGAAATGGAGATGGAATTCACCCCAGTCCTTAATCCGTTCCAAAGGCGAACGATCAGCTGGCAGTTCGCGCTCATATTCGATAAATCCAGTTGGTTTACCCATTCTTTTTGCAATCTCCCTGCTTAGTTGCCGCTGGCACGAGTTTGGTCTGCATTATTAGCTTTAAAGGCCGCCATCAGTGCTTCTTCACCGGTCATCCCTTGAGCTTCAAACTGCTTTACCGTTTCCAAGACCCGTTGATAGTCATAAGGCATGACCCGTATAAAGGCTTGCTTGGCCTGATCCCAGTTAGACAAGATTAGGCGTGCACGAGGGCTATCCGTATGCAGAATATGTGTTTCGATCATCGCTTTCACAAAAGCAAGATCTTCAGCTTCTTCTAGGCTGGTATAATGGACCATTTCACGATTACCACTAACCGCTAAGATACCTTTCGGATCATAGACATAGGCAATGCCGCCAGACATACCGGCTGCAAAGTTACGCCCTACATCCCCAAGCACAATGACACGTCCACCGGTCATATATTCGCAGCCGTGGTCACCTGTACCTTCAACCACTACATTAACGCCTGAATTACGCACACAGAAACGCTCACCGGCAATGCCCCGAATATAAGCCTCACCACTGGTTGCACCAAAGAAAGCCACATTACCGATTAGGATATTTTCCTCGGCCACATAGCGGGCTTGTTTAGGTGGATAAACAATAATTTTCCCACCCGATAAGCCTTTACCAATATAGTCGTTAGCATCTCCTTCCAGCTCTAAAGTCATACCGCGTGGCATAAAAGCACCAAAGCTTTGCCCCGCTGAGCCATTGAACTTCAGTTGAATCGTGTCATCTGGCAAGCCTGCTGCGCCATAACGTTTGGTGATCTCATTTCCAGTAATCGTACCTACGACGCGATCAATGTTTTTGACATCAAATTCTGCTTTTACGGGAGTGCCGTGCTCAATCGCTGGTTGGCAAATCTCTAATAAAAGGCGCATATCCATTGATTGCGCAATCCCATGATCTTGCGCCCGATTACAACGAATACCATCACAGTCTTCAAGCTCAGGTTGATAGAGTAGGGCGCTTAAATCGACTTTACCGGCTTTCCAATGATCAATCGGCTTAGCGTATAAGCGATCAACCCGCCCAACCATTTCATCAATCGTGCGGAAGCCCAGTTTCGCCATGTGCTCGCGCATATCTTCAGCAATGAAATGCAGCAAATTGATAACATACTGTGGATCGCCACTGTATTTTTTGCGAAGCTCAGGGTTTTGGGTCGCAATACCGACAGGGCAAGTATCCAAATGGCAGACCCGCATCATCACACAGCCTAAAGCGACTAAAGGTAAGGTCGCAAAGCCATATTCTTCAGCACCCAATAAAGCAGCTACGACCACATCACGGCCGGTCATGAGCTTGCCATCGGTCTCAACCCGTACGCGGCTACGTAAATTATTCAATAACAGCGTTTGATGGGTTTCAGCTAAGCCTAATTCCCAAGGTAAACCCGCATGTTGTAAGCTCGTTTTGGGTGAAGCCCCCGTACCACCATCATAGCCAGAGATTAATACCACATCAGCTTTGCCTTTGACGACACCGGCTGCAATAGTGCCGACCCCTGAGCCAGAAACCAGCTTAACGTTAATACGCGCCGCCCGGTTGGCATTTTTCAGATCATGAATGAGCTGAGCTAAATCTTCGATAGAGTAAATATCATGATGCGGTGGGGGCGAAATTAAGCCAACTCCAGGCGTTGTACCACGATTTTTCGCAATATAAGGGTAAACCTTCTTGCCGGGTAACTGCCCACCTTCACCGGGTTTTGCACCTTGAGCTAATTTAATCTGTAACTCTTGGGCATTGGTCAAATAATGACTATTAACCCCAAAGCGACCGGAAGCAGCTTGCTTAATTGCACTGCAACGTGAATCTCCATTCGGCTCTGGAATATAGCGAGCAGGATCTTCACCGCCCTCACCGGAGTTCGATTTGCCACCTATCCGATTCATGGCAATGGCTAAAGCTTCATGCGCTTCAGGGCTAATTGAGCCTAAAGACATCGCACCGGTTTTAAAGCGTTTAACGATCTCAGAAGCCGGTTCTACTTCACTTAAAGGGATGGCTTGTTCGGCATAATGGAAATCCAATAAATTACGCAGATTGAAGCGTACTTCAGGATCATTATTTAGCAATTCGGTGTATTGCTTAAATAATTTATAGTCATTAGTCCGCACCGCTTTTTGTGCCATATAAATGGTTTGCGGATTGTACTGATGCTCATCCTCACCGCTTCGCCATTGGAAGACACCGCCTGAATTTAAGGTACGTAAATTGCTGTCATGATGACCATAAGCATGCTTGTGGCGCATTAAGGTTTCTTTAGCAATGGTATCGAGATCAATTCCACCGATACGGGAGGCCGTCGCAGTGAAGTAGCGATCTACAACACTTTTGTGAATACCCAAGGCTTCGAAAATCTGTGCACCCCGATAAGACTGCACCGTCGAAATACCGATTTTCGACATGACTTTAATCACGCCCTTAGTAGCGGCTTTAATGTATTTGATGATCGCTTTATCGTGTGTAGTATCTTTCATGATACCTTCACGAATCAGATCATCAATAGATTCAAAGGCCATATAAGGGTTAATCGCTTGTGCACCATAGCCTAAGAGCGCTGCAAAATGATGTACTTCACGCGGTTCGCCGGATTCTAAAATCAAGCTCACCCGTGTCCGCTTACCATCCCGAATCAAATGGTGATGTAAACCCGCTACGGCTAATAAAGACGGGATCGGTGCAAAGTCTTTGTCCACGCCCCGATCTGAAAGAATCAATAAATTAGCGCCATTGTCAATCGCATTATCTGCCGCTGCAAATAATTCATCTAAGGCTTTTTCCAAAGCCCTTGGCGCATTATCTGCTTTAAATAGAATCGGCAAAGTGACTGATTTAAAGCCTGATTTCTGCACATATTTGAGCTTAGCGAGTTCATCATTATGAAGAACCGGCGATTGCAGCAGAATATGGTGGCAGCTTTCTGCCGTGGGGTTCGTAATATCACCTTCTGAGCCTAAAGTGGTGAGTGATGAGGTCACAATCTCTTCACGAATCGCATCTAAAGGCGGGTTAGTGACTTGTGCAAACAACTGTTTGAAATAATTAAACAGCGGTTGCGGTTTATCTGAAAGCACCGCTAAGGGTGAATCACAGCCCATAGCCCCTAGTGGATCAATACCATCAATTGCCATCGGTACAATGACCTTGCGTACATCCTCATAGGTGTAACCAAAGGCTTTTTGACGCTGAATTAAGGTATCGTGATCGGGCAAAGGCGCTTCAGGGGCTGCCGGTAAATCTTCTAGTTTAGTTAAATGCTTATCAAGCCATGCTTGATAAGGCTTAGCAGCCGCCATTTCTGCTTTGATTTCTTCATCAGAAACAATTCGCCCTGCCGCTGTGTCCACTAACAGCATCCGCCCAGGTTGTAGGCGCTGCTTAGAAATGACCCGCTCAATGGGGAGATCATCTAATACACCTACTTCTGAGGCGAGAATAATCAAGTCATCATCAGTCAAATAATAGCGAGAAGGACGCAGACCATTACGGTCTAGAGTTGCACCCACTAAAGTACCATCAGTAAAGCCGAGTGCTGCAGGGCCATCCCAAGGTTCCATTAAGCAACTATGATATTCATAGAAGGCGCGTTTTTCAGGACTCATACTTTCATGATTCGCCCAAGGCTCGGGTACCATCATCATCATGGCATGAGGTAAGGAATAACCCGCTAGATATAAAAATTCTAAGGTATTATCCATCCGTGCTGAGTCGCTACCATCAGGGCGCACGATAGGGGTGAGGTTTTTCACATCAGTCTTAAAGACTTCGGTTTTAATCATTGCTTCACGGGCATTCATCCAGTTCTGATTGCCGCGCATGGTGTTAATTTCACCATTATGAATCATATAGCGATTGGGATGGGCGCGTTCCCAACTTGGAAAGGTATTGGTAGAAAAGCGTGAATGTATTAGCGCAATCGCTGACTCCATGTCTGGATCTGACAGATCAGGATAATATTGTGCCACCTGCTCAGTAGTGAGCATGCCTTTATAAATAATGGTACGTGCTGAGAGGCTAGCAAAGTAAATATAGCCCGGCTCTTTACGATAGAGTAAATCACCACTGGTGCGCTTACGAATCACATACAGTTTACGTTCGAAGTCGATTCCTGGTTCTACATCAGCAGAACGGCCAATAAAGACCATTTTCATCGCAGGCATGCTACGAATCGCAGAGCGCCCAATCGGGGCTGGATTCACCGGAATATCACGCCAACCTAATAAGGTTTGGCCTTCGGCTTTAATCATCCGATCCGTGGTGGCAATGGCATCTGCACGTGCCGCTTCATCTTGCGGTAAATAGACAAAACCTACGGCATAATCACCGACAGCAGGTAGGGTAATCCCTAGCTTAGCGCATTCCTTCACCATGAACTTATGTGGAATTTGCAGCATAATACCTGCGCCATCGCCGGTATTTTCTTCGCAACCACAAGCCCCACGATGTTCCATATGCGTTAATACTTTTAGCGCTTGCTGAACGATCTTGGCAGATTTAACGCCTTTTAAATGAGCAACAAAGCCCATGCCACAGGCATCATGTTCGTTGGCAGGGTCATATAAGCCCTGCGCCGGGGGGAGTTCAGTGTATTTCATCGGAACCTTCGGGCAACAAAAGGGGTACTATTATGGATAATTCACAGGGTATATGCCAGTATCCTGATATAATCAGGATCAAGATGCAAAATGCAGGCAGATGTCGCTTGATAATACAGGCAGTTACCCTATTTTAATCCTATTAACTCACTCACGCAAAACCTTTTACGGCTGATCCATGACCGGACGCATTCCCAAAGACTTTATTGATCAACTGCTGACTCGCATTAATCTAGTTGATGTGATTCAAACTCGTATTCCGCTGAAAAAAGCGGGGCGGGAATACATGGCCTGTTGCCCCTTTCATGGGGAGAAAACACCTTCGTTCACCGTCAGCCCCACTAAGCAGTTTTATCATTGTTTTGGTTGTGGTGCGCATGGTTCTGCCATTAGTTTCTTGATGGAGTATGAGCATCTTGATTATACCGAGGCTATCGAGGCTTTAGCGCGTACTTTAGGTATCGAAGTTCCTCGGGAAAATAATACAAAATCACTACCTTCAACGCAGAAGGCTAAGCTGACCGATTTGTATAGCTTATTAGCCGCAGCTGCCAAATTGTATGCAGATTGCCTCAACCAAGCCCCAGAAGCGCAAGCCTATTTGCAGCAGCGCGGATTGAGTAAGGCGGTTGTTCAGCAATATGGCTTAGGCTTTTCCCCTGATGATTGGCATACCACGAGTCGGCAATTTGCAGCGCAGTATGGGCAGGATAAATTACTTGCTAGTGGCTTACAGTTAAAAAATGAAGCAGGCAAGATTTATGATCGTTTTCGGGGGCGCTTAATGTTTCCGATTCGCAATCGTAAGGGGCAAGTGATAGGTTTTGGTGGGCGGGTTTTAGGTACTGGAACACCCAAATATCTGAATTCGCCTGAAACTGAAGTTTTCCATAAGGGTTCAGAATTATATGGTCTGTTTGAAGCTCGCCAACAGACACGCAATTTAGAACGCTTATTGGTGGTCGAGGGCTATATGGATGTGATTGCTCTTGCCCAATTTGGTATCTCCTATGCCGTCGCTACCTTAGGTACGGCAACCACGCAACAACATATGAGTCTGTTGTTTCGCCAAGTCGCGGAAGTTATTTTTTGTTTTGATGGAGATCGCGCGGGGAAGGAAGCAGCATGGCGTGCTTTAGAGACCGCTTTGCCGGAGTTACGCGATGGGCGTGATGTACGTTTTTTATTTCTACCAGCGGGCGAAGACCCCGATACCCAAGTCCGTAAAATAGGACAGGCTGCGTTTGAGGCTGCTTTAGCAAAAGCTTTGCCCTTGTCCAAATTCTTTATCTTGGGTTTGAAAGAAGAATTAGGTTTTAACGCCGAGTCAACTTTACATGTGAGCGAAGATAGTGCGCTCTTTGCGAATGAGGCCAAACGCTTGCTGGATTTAATGCCTGATATTTTAATCAAGCAGCCGTTGATGCAGGAGATCCAGCGTTTGAGTGGCTTAGCTTTAGGTACTGCTGAGCTGCCTAATGCGGAAGCTGTCACAACGTTGCCTACGAAGTTTACAAAATTCAAGACAGCGTATTTGGGATCTAAGCCTGAAGGAGCGCGTGCTAAAACAGCTAAGGATTTTGAGGTTCGTAAAACCCCAGTACGTTATGCAATCACGCTGTTGGTGCACTCCCCTGAATTGGTTGCAGAAATTGATAATCCAGAAAAGCTGCTAGAGTGGGAGCTACCCGGGGTTGAATTGCTGGTGCAGCTAGTCGCCGCGATTGAAAATAGCGATGGTCTGCCTGCAGCGGCTTTACTAGAACGCTTTCGAGGTACCGCCCATGAAAAAACCTTATTAAAACTCATGCTGTGGCAGCCACAATCGACTGATGAAACCTTACTGAGGCGCGAATTTCAAGATTGTTTACAGCGGATGAAAGCACAAGCTACTGCTAAAGCGATTGAGCGATTATTGGCTAAAGAACAAACTCAAGGTCTAAGCGAGCAAGAGAAGCATGATTTGTTTTCGCTGTTGCAAGAACGAAATACAAAGTAAGCACAGCACATAGCCGTAGTTTATGCACTAAATGAGTGATTAAGCTTAATTATTCAGGCTAAGCTCAGAAAATTTTTCTACACTTAGTAACTAGGCATTACATTATCTGCATTATTTTCGCGTTTATCGTGAAGGCTTGAACCTGTTGTATTCAAGCGGGTCAATTACTTGGTAATTTAATCGTTTAGAGTTGAAATGAGTTGGCAGCTACCCCATATAGAGCAGTGAAGGGTAGTGCCCTAGGCACTCTCACTGAAATAACAGCTAAGTGTTAAGAAGCTATCTTTGGGCAAGTGTAGTCATGAGCTAGGGAACTTGAGGGTAGGTTTTTTACAAACGAGGCTGGCATTTTCAGGATTTGTGATATAATCCCGCGTCCATTTTGTCGAGGTCTATTCGGGCATGAGTCAAGAAGAGCAGCAACAATCCAGTCTTAGAGAGTTAATCGCGCGTGGTAAGGAACAGGGCTATCTGACCTACGCCGAGGTGAATGACCATTTACCAGATACTATCGTAGAACCGGAACAGATTGAAGACATCGTTGCTATGATTAATGACATGGGTATTACGGTGTATGAAAATGCACCCGATGCCGATGCTCTATTGTTGAACGATGAGGCCGTTCAGGCCGATGATGAAGCCGCAGAAGAAGCCGCTGCTGCCTTAGCGAGTGTTGATAGTGATTTTGGGCGTACCACCGATCCAGTCCGTATGTATATGCGGGAAATGGGTACTGTCGAGCTATTAACCCGTGAAGGCGAAATTCAAATCGCGATTCGCATTGAAGAAGGCTTAAATGAAATTCTACGTGCTTTAGCACAATACCCTGCCTCTACTGAGGTTTTATTAGATTTATCTAAACAGATCGAGTCAGAAGAAACACGTTTAACTGATATTGTTAACGGTTTTGTTGATCCGAATGCAATTGATGAAAGTCCTCTTCAGCAATTCCAAGTGCGTACTGAGGAGGAAGAAGCCTTAGCCGCCGGTGAAGATGAAGTACCAGAAGTTGTAGTGGGTGAGGAAGACGAGGAAGTCGTTGATGAGAATCCTGTCGACTTAGGGCCTGACCCTGAGGAAGCAGCCCAGAAATTTGCTGAATTAAGTGCTTTATATGATGAAGCAGCGGCTTTACGCGAGCAAGGCGGCCCTGCCTATGCCACTGCTCGGGATGCCTTAGCCGCTAAATTCATGGAGTTTCGTTTAGCTCAACCGGTGATTGATACCTTAACGAATCAACTGAATGGCATCGTTAATCGTATTCGCGCCCATGAGCGGCAGATTATGAAGCTTTGTGTGCAAAAGGGCGGCATGTCACGTCAGGTGTTTGTGGATAGCTTTCCACAAAATGAAACTGATTTGACATGGTTAGATCGCTATATGGCTGATCAAGATAGCTCAGCTCAATTGCAAGCAGTGAAGAAAAATGTGTTGGCGGTTCAGCAGCAATTACAAGAAATTGAGCGTGAATGTAGCCTGACCATTTCGCAAATTAAAGACATCAACCGCAGTATGTCGGTGGGTGAAGCCAAAGCTCGGCGTGCGAAGAAGGAAATGGTCGAGGCCAATTTACGCTTGGTGATTTCGATTGCGAAGAAGTATACCAATCGTGGTTTACAATTCTTGGATCTCATCCAAGAGGGTAATATTGGCTTGATGAAAGCGGTTGATAAGTTCGAGTATCGCCGTGGTTATAAGTTCTCAACTTATGCTACTTGGTGGATTCGTCAAGCGATTACCCGTTCGATTGCTGACCAAGCCCGTACCATTCGTATTCCAGTGCACATGATTGAGACGATTAATAAGCTCAATCGCATTTCACGTAAACTGCTGCAAGAAATGGGACGAGAGGCGACTCCAGAGGAGTTAGCGGTTGCAATGGATATGCCAGAGGATAAAATCCGCAAGGTATTGAAAATTGCCAAAGAGCCGATTTCGATGGAAACGCCGATTGGTGATGATGAAGACTCACATTTAGGTGACTTCATTGAGGATGGCAATATTATGTCGCCCCTCGATTCAGCCACCACACGTAGTTTATGTGAAGTTACTCGTGAGGTTTTAAGTAGTTTAACTGCGCGTGAGGCGAAAGTATTACGGATGCGCTTTGGCATTGATATGAATACCGACCATACTTTGGAAGAGGTTGGTAAACAGTTTGATGTGACTCGTGAGCGGATTCGGCAGATTGAAGCGAAAGCTTTAAGAAAATTGCGTCATCCGAGCCGTTCAGATATGCTACGCAGCTTCCTTGATGGCACAGATTCACTGCCTTTATCTTAAGGTAAAGGGATAAAGTGAATCGAGTAATCGTTTCGGGTCTGTAGCTCAGTTGGTCAGAGCAGGCGACTCATAATCGCTTGGTCGCGGGTTCAAGTCCCTCCAGACCCACCACTAATCTGTTTCATGGTCTGCCATGATGTCTCAAAAGCCCTTGCAGGCCGCAATCTGCAAGGGCTTTTTTGTTGCATGATGTAGCATGGCATAGCACAGGATCGTGTTTGGTAGGTTTTACTATGCCATTAATGGACGAATTGCTTGCTAAGTTAGCGGGTAGCTTGGGGGGGGCGATGACGATGAATAGTTGATAGCGAATTTTCAAAGACTAAAGTCTATAGTTTAAACCAGTGAACTATATCACTTCTTTTTTCTCTATAAACTGTTAAGATTCAGAAAAAAATAATTTTAGTAATTTTTTAAAACCCAAGTAAAACTTATGATTTTATCAGCAGCGCAAATTAATAAATTTAAAGAAGATGGTTATTTAATTTTTGATACACAGCTTTCTGAACTTACTTTAGATAGAATTGCTGAGCGTCTCAAGCCTTATTGGGGGCATGATGGTAAAAAGCTTGAGGGTGTTTCTTATGCGGATTTTAATCGTATTCAAGATGGTTGGCGCATTGATCAAGATATTAAATCAATCGCTATTTTCCCCACGATACTGGCTGTACTAAAGGATTTATATAAACGCCAACCGCAACCTTTCCAGACTTTAAATTTTTATAAAGGTACTGAGCAAAAAATTCACTCAGACAGCATTCACTTTAATTCTGAACCTTTTGGCTTAATGTGTGGAGTTTGGGTTGCATTTGAAGATATTAGCATGGAGCAAGGGCCTTTAGTTTATTATCCTGGCAGTCAAAAATTACCTGAAATGAATTTTGAAGATATGGACTTAGAGCCTAACTATCTTTACTACCCTCAATATGAAGCCTATTTAGAGCGCTTAATTGTGGATCAGCAGCTACAAGCAAGCTATGGAGTCATGAAAAAAGGACAGGCCGTCGTTTGGGCGGGTAATCTACTGCATGGTGGCTCTAAACAAACCAATAAGGCACTCACTCGCCAATCACAGGTTACGCATTATTATCTAAAAGGCGCTAAACCCTGGCGGCCGGGGCATAGCAAAGATAAACGTGCTTATTTTACACCAGAGTGGATTCCCTATGAAACAGCCAAGCTTAGTTGGGGTGAGCGTATTTCCGGCTGGTTCAAACCTTAGGTCTGCATTTCAGACGTTTAGTCGTAAAATCATCGCGAATATGGCATAAAACTTGCGGCTTAGCCGATACCTGAGTATCCTGCCTGCTTTTAATTAAACTATGTGATCCTTGGTATGGATCACCACTGGAGAATAATAATGCCTGTCATTACTCTACCGGATGGGAGTTTACGCTCCTTCGATCATCCTATTTCTGTTGCTGAAGTGGCTGCCAATATTGGTGCTGGGCTTGCCAAGGCGGCTGTTGCTGGCAAAGTAAACGGTCAGCTCGTCGATACCAGTTATGTGCTGAATCAAGATAGCCATTTAGCCATTATCACCGCTAAAGATCCTGAAGGTTTGGATGTGATTCGTCATTCATCCGCGCATTTGATGGCGCAGGCGGTGAAGCAGTTGTTTCCTCAAGTGCAAGTCACCATTGGGCCGACGATTGAAAATGGTTTTTATTATGACTTTGCAAGCCCCCAGCCCTTTACACCAGAAGATTTAGCCGCGATTGATGAACGTATGCAGGACTTGATTCGTCAGGATCTTCCAGTAGAGCGCAGCACCATGCCCCGTGAGGAAGCGATTAACTTCTTTAAAAATATGGGCGAGTTGTATAAGGCGGAAATCATCGAAAGTATTCCTGCAGGTGAAGTGCTGTCCTTGTATCGACAAGGTGATTTTATTGATCTTTGTCGTGGCCCGCATGTACCGAGCACTGGAAAAATCCCAGCTGTTAAAGTCATGAAAGCAGCAGGGGCTTACTGGCGTGGTGATGCTAAGAATGCCATGCTGCAACGTGTTTATGGTACAGCTTGGGCGAATAAAAAGGATCTGCAAGCGTATTTAACTTTCCTTGAAGAAGCCGAAAAGCGGGATCATCGTAAAATTGGGCGGCAATTAGATCTGTTCCATTTACAAGATGAAGCCCCAGGCCAAGTATTTTGGCATGAAAAAGGTTGGACGATCTATCAAGCGATTGAACAATACATGCGTAAGAATTTGCGTGCGCGTGCTTATAAGGAAATTAAAACCCCGCAATTGGTGGATTTCTCCTTATGGGAGCGTTCAGGGCATGCAGGTAAATACCGCGAGAATATGTTCGTGGTGGATGTGGAAGAACGTTCGTTTGCCATGAAGCCGATGAATTGCCCTTGTCATATTCAAGTGTATAACCAAGGCTTAAAAAGCTATCGTGATTTGCCTTTGCGTTTAGCCGAATTTGGATCATGCCATCGGAATGAGTTTTCGGGGGCTTTACATGGTTTGATGCGGGTTCGTGGCTTTGTGCAAGATGATGCACATATTTTCTGTACGGAAGAGCAGATTCAAACTGAAGTCGTGAGCTTTATTGATTTCCTGCATGATGTTTACAGTGACTTTGGTTTTAGTGAGGTCATTTACAAACTCTCAACTCGCCCTGAACAGCGTGTCGGTTCAGACGAGGTTTGGGATAAAGCTGAAAAAGCTTTAGCAGATGCTTTAGATGCCAAGGGTTTACCTTGGGAAGAGCAGCCCGGCGAAGGCGCTTTCTATGGGCCGAAGATTGAATTTACTTTGAAAGATTGCTTAGGTCGGCATTGGCAACTCGGTACGATTCAAGTGGATTTCTCGATGCCTGCACGTTTAGATGCACAATATGTGGCAGAAGATGGCTCAAGGAAAGTGCCTGTGATGCTACATCGTGCTATTCTTGGTTCTTTCGAGCGCTTTATTGGTATTTTAATCGAGCACTACGAAGGAAAATTCCCAGTTTGGCTAGCACCGGTGCAAGTAGCTGTCCTTAATATCACGGATAATCAAGCTGATTTCGTGAAAACAGTGGAAAAACAGCTACGTGATCAAGGTATCCGCGCAGTAGCAGACTTGAGAAATGAGAAGATTGGCTTTAAAATCCGCGAACATACAATGCAACGGGTCCCTTATTTATTAGTAATCGGGGATCGTGAAGTCGAAACACAGTCAGTTGCTGTGCGTACGCGCTCTGGTAAAGATTTAGGTGTCATGCCTGTTTCTGCGATTCAGCAAAAATTGCTAACAGAAATTGCCAATCACAGCACAATTGATTTGGAGGAATAAACTTATCGCTCTGGAAAAAGAACATCGCATTAATGAAGAAATTCGAGTCCCTAAGATTCGTTTAATTGATGCAGATGGTGAAAATAAAGGAATCCTGTCCACGTCAGAAGCCTTAACGATGGCACAAGATATGGGTTTGGATTTGGTGGAAATTGTCCCCACTGGGAGGCCGCCTGTTTGTAAAATCATTGATTACGGTAAATTCCGTTTTGATGAAAGCAAAAAAGCGGCTGAGGCACGCAAAAAACAAAAGCAAGTTCAGGTCAAAGAGATTAAGTTTCGCCCCGGCACTGACGAAGGTGACTATAAGATCAAATTGAAAAAACTGATCGAGTTTTTGGAAGAGGGTGATAAAGCTAAAGTAACCGTCCGCTTCCGTGGACGTGAAATGGCTCACCGTGAATTGGGTATGGAAGTGCTCAAGCGTGTTGAGACTGATTTGACCGAGTTAGGTGTGGTTGAACAATTTCCAAAGCTCGAAGGTCGCCAAATGGTCATGGTGATGGCACCGAAGAAAAAAGTATAGAAGCTTGAATTTTAATTTGAGCTTTTCCTCATCCAAGCAAGGTTAGGCACTCTTGCTGGGTGTTTTTTTAATCCTCTGTTAAAGGAGACTAAGATGCCTAAGATGAAAAGCAGCAGCGGAGCTGCCAAGCGCTTCAAGAAGGCTGCAAATGGTACGTTTAAACGTAAGCAATCCCATTTACGCCATATCCTCACTAAGAAAACAACCAAGCGTAAACGTCAATTACGAGTGGGTGAAAATCGTGTCGCAGCGGTGGATACCCCAATGATTAATCGTTTGCTGCCTTACGCTTAAGGAGGATAGGATAGATGGCAAGAGTTAAACGTGGTGTACAGGCTGGAGCCCGTCACAAGAAAATCATGAAGTTGGCAAAAGGTTACTATGGTGCCCGTAGCCGTACTTATCGTGTCGCCCATCAAGCAGTCATCAAAGCAGGTCAATATGCTTATCGTGACCGCCGTCAGAAAAAACGTCAATTCCGCGCTTTGTGGATAGTACGGATTAATGCGGCAGCACGGATCTCTGGTTTGTCTTATAGCCGTTTCATGAATGGTTTAAAGAAGGCCAATATTACGGTTGACCGTAAAGTGTTGGCAGATCTTGCAGTCCATGATATTGCGGCCTTTGGCCAGCTTGCCGAAAAAGCAAAAGCTGCCCTAGCTGCCTAATCATCCTGCTGTAAAGCAAGGCTGTTACTTATATAAAAAGCGGGGAAGGTTTTTGCCTCTCCCGCTTTTTGTTTTTCTGAAAACTGTGATTAGAAGGAAAGCATTGTGCAAAGTTTGCTAGAACTGATGGGCACTGCTCACGAGCAAATCTCCAGTGCCAGCAATTTGGCGAGCCTTGATCAGATTCGTGTGCAGTATTTAGGTAAAACGGGGCTGATTACTGAGCAACTTAAGCAGTTGGGGCAGTTGCCGGTGGAGGCACGTAAAACTGCAGGTCAAGAGATCAATTTAGCCAAGCAATCACTCGCCAATGCTATTGATTTGCGGCGGGAGAGTTTGCAAGCCGAGGCTTTAAATTTGCGTTTAGAGGCTGAGTCTGTGGATGTGACTTTGCCCGGCCGAGGTATGGATACAGGGGGGCTGCATCCTGTCACCTTGACGATTCAGCGCATGCAAGCGATTTTCGCTCAACTGGGGTTTGCTTTAGCGGAAGGCCCACAGATTGAAGATGATTTTCATAATTTTACAGCTTTGAATGTACCGGCTAATCACCCTGCACGGGCGATGCAGGATACGTTTTATCTAGAGAATTTCGGTACGGAAGAGCCTTTATTGTTAAGAACACATACCTCTTCGGTACAGATTCGTTATATGGAAGCGCATCAGCCCCCGATTCGGATTATTGCACCGGGTCGAGTGTATCGTTGTGATTCGGATATGACCCATAGCCCGATGTTTCATCAGGTTGAGGGCTTGATGGTAGATAAGGATATTACTTTCGCTGATCTGAAAGGTATTCTGGATGAGTTTTTCCGTGCTTTCTTTGAAGATGATGCAATCAAAATGCGCTTCCGTGCGAGTTTCTTCCCCTTCACTGAGCCTTCTGCTGAAACGGATATTACCTGTGTGCATTGCCACGGTGCGGGTTGCCGTGTGTGTAAACAGACCGGTTGGCTGGAGGTAATGGGCTGCGGTATGGTGCATCCGAATGTCTTAAAGCATGTCGGTATTGATAGTGAGCAATATACTGGCTTTGCTTTTGGTATGGGCGTGGAGCGTTTAGCCATGCTGCGTTATCAGATGAATGATTTACGGGTGTTATTCGAAAATGATGTCCGTTTCTTGCGGCAATTTCACTAAGAGTTAACAGGATTCAAACATGAAAATCAGTGAACAATGGTTGCGTGAATGGGTTAATCCTGCGCTGAGCTTGGATGAAATTAACCATAAATTGACGATGGCAGGTTGTGAGGTTGAAGGGGTAGCACCCGTTGCGACCGCTTTTAGTGATGTGATTGTGGGGCAAATTGTTGAAATTGCTAAGCACCCTGATGCCGACAAACTCAATGTTTGTAAGGTGGATCATGGGCGTGGCGAAATCCTGCAAATTGTTTGTGGCGCACCGAATGCGCGTGCAGGCTTAAAAGCTCCTTTAGCACTTATTGGGGCTGAATTGCCCATGCCAGATGGCAAGCCTTTAAAAATTAAAAAAGGTAAATTACGCGGGATTGAGTCTTGTGGCATGTTGTGTTCAGCCGCTGAGCTGGGTATGGCTGAAAAATCGGAAGGCTTATTAGAGCTGCCCGAGGATGCACCTTTAGGTGCTGCGGTGCAGGATTATTTGAAGCTTGCTGATAAAACGGTTGAACTCAATGTGACGGCGAATCGCGGCGATTGGTTGAGTATTGCCGGAGTAGCCCGCGAAGTGGGTGTATTGACGAGTACAAGTCTGACCCCCCCAGCAATTCCAGAACAGGCCATTCAGCATACAGATACCCTACCGATTAGTTTGCCTGCAGCAGATAGTTGCCCCCGTTATGCTGGGCGGATTATTCGCAATATTAATCCGAATGCAAAAACGCCCTTGTGGATGAAGGAAAAATTGCGCCGCTTAGGTTCGCGTAGTTTGTCGCCGGTCGTGGATGTAACTAACTATGTGCTCTTAGAGCTAGGGCAGCCGATGCACGCCTTTGACTTGGATAAACTGCAAGGCGGGATTCAAGCCCGCTATGCCACTGAAGGCGAACAGTTGGTCTTATTAGATGAGCAAACCGTGAGTTTGACCTCTGATACGCTAGTGATTGCTGATGATGAAAAAGCGGTGGCTTTGGCCGGTATTAAAGGTGGGATGGCTACCGCTGTCAGCAGTAGTACACAGAATATTTTTCTAGAAAGTGCCCATTTCCGTGCTGAAAAGCTGCGGGGGCAAGCTCGCCGTTATAGCTTACAAACCGATGCCTCTTATCGCTTTGAGCGGGGCGTGGCTGCTGATTTACCGGTTCAAGCTTTAGAGCGAGCAACTCAATTGATTGTTGAGATTTGTGGTGGTTCAGTGGGGCCAGTGGTGGATGTTTGTGCTGATGAGCATTTGTTAGAGCGTCCTAGTGTCAATTTACGACGGGAGCGGATTGCGCGGATTTTAGGAGTGACCATTGAGGATACGATGGTCGTTGATATTCTCCAGCGCTTAGGTTGTGAGGTCATAGCAAATCCAACAGGTTGGACGGTTAAACCACCCCATAGTCGCTTTGACATCACGATTGAAGAAGATTTGGTCGAGGAGTTAGCGCGGGTTTATGGTTATGACAATATTCCCGCCGCACTCAAGGCGCTACAGCCAAAACTGACGGTCAAGCTGGAAACTGAAACGGGCTTAACTGAGTTACGAGCGCCATTATTAGCGCGTGGTTATCAAGAAGCCGTTACCTATAGTTTTGTTGACCCTACGATTGAAGGACTACTCTCCCCAGGGCAGACGTCGATTGTCTTGGCGAATCCGATTTCAACGGAGTTGAGCCAGATGCGTAGTACAGTCTGGTCGGGATTATTGCGGGCGCTTGAATACAATTTAAACCGCCAACAGACCCGAGTACGCCTGTTTGAAGTAGGGCCTGTGTTTAGCAAAACAGAGGCAGGTATTCAACAGCAGGATAAGATTGCAGGCATTATTACCGGTTCTGTCTTTCCTGAACAATGGGGACAAGCCAATCGTGCGCTAGACTTCTATGATATGAAGGGGGATGTGGAAGCTATTTTAGCGCAAGCGAGCGCACAGAAATTCTATTTCGTTCCTGTGGCGCATCCTGCTCTACATCCGGGGCAATCTGCACAGATTGCAACGGATCAAGCGGTAGTGGGTTGGGTAGGCGCTTTGCATCCTGCTTTAGAAACAAAGTTAGGCTTAGGACAAGATGTCTTCTTATTTGAGCTTGATCTAAAGGCTTTACAAGATCGGCGTTTGCCAGTGTATCAAGCGATTAGTAAATTCCCGATGATTCGCCGTGATTTGGCCTTAGTGATGGATCGCTCCGTGTTAGCCATCGCTTTGGATCAGGCGATTGCTAAAGTAGCCCCCGCTAGCTTAATCCATTGGGAGATTTTTGATGTATATACTGGCAAAGGTATTGCAGAGCATCAAAAAAGTGTGGCCTTGAGCTTGATTTTACAAGAGCCTTCACGCACCCTTGAAGATGGTGAGGTTACGAAGATCGTAGGGGAGATTATGGCGTCATTACAGGAAAATACGGGTGCAAGCCTAAGGTAATAAGGAGCAATAACAATGGTGACGACGTTAACCAAAGCGGACATGGTTGAGCATTTATATGAAGAACTTGGGCTGAATAAACGTGAGGCCAAAGATTTGGTGGAAATGTTTTTTGAGGAAGTCCGTTTAGCTTTAGGGCAAGGGCAGAATGTGAAATTATCCGGTTTTGGTAATTTTATGTTGCGTGATAAAACGCAGCGCCCCGGACGTAACCCCAAAACAGGGGAAGATATTCCCGTGGATGCGCGTCGTGTAGTGACTTTTAGACCCGGCCAAAAACTAAAACAACGAGTCGAAGTGTATGCAGGAAACGCAGATACCGAACAGTGAGTTGCCTGCTATTCCTTCTAAACGCTACTTCACCATTGGTGAGGTTAGCGATTTATGTTGCGTAAAAGCATATATTTTACGCTATTGGGAGCAGGAGTTTCCTTCATTAAAGCCCATGAAGCGCCGTGGGAATCGGCGCTATTATCAGCGTGAAGATGTATTGATGATTCGGCAGATTCGTGGCCTTTTGTATGAGGAAGGTTACACGATCAGCGGTGCACGGCAGAAATTATTAGGTAGTAGTGATGAGCCAGTAGAGGTTTCTACGGAAGATTTGCCGCCTGCGACGCTTGAGCAAGTGATCCAACGCTTAGAAAATGTCTTAGTAACCTTAAAATCTTAAACTTCTAGTTGAGATCAAGCTCAGTATAGAGTATCTTTGCATTCCTTTCCGGTCGGAGTGTGGCGCAGCTTGGTAGCGCACCACAATGGGGTTGTGGGGGTCGGAGGTTCAAATCCTCTCACTCCGACCATTTAAATCAAT
>JBJOOT010000015.1:0-30748 GCA_046051185.1 Pseudomonadota bacterium
CCCCCGTTTGCCAATTGATATAGCGCGGATACAAAATTAAAGTAGCAGCGACGAGTTGATCGAGACTTAAGTTTCGAGTACGTCGTGTCAAGCTATGTCGATCAGTTGTTAATCCCCAACCGGCATAAAAGGGTAAACCATAACAAGCAACCTGTTTGCCACGCAATAACCCCTCAAAGCCCACGAGTGAGGTCATCGTATGCACTTCATCGACGGCCTCTAAACAATCCGGTGTACTTGCATCTTCAAGTACTAAATTACTGTATTGTTTCAGCACCGCAGCTTCAACTTTTCCTTTACGATTCCCACTCACCACATCAGGATGTGGCTTATAAATAATGTAAGCCTCTGGTTTTGCAGCTCTTACGGCTTTTAGTAAAGCGGTATTATCTGCAATATCCACACAACCTTGACGGATCGAAACATCATCCTCAACTTGGCCTGGCACTAAAATAATTCGTTGACCTTGGCTTGCCTTAATTGCATCCACCACTGACTCCGTTCCCAGATTGTACTTACTGAGTCGATTTTGCAACAGCCTGTTGCGCAAAACGGACGCACGTTCGAGCAATTTAGGTGAAAAATCACTATTCTCGAGGTAATTTTCTAAGTCACTAGGCTGATGAGGGTCGTAATAGATGCCCCGTTGATCCACAACCAAAGACAATGGCGGTGTATAATCAGACCCTAAACCAACAGAGCGAATAAAACCATCCTCTATACGCCACACGGATACTTGCGTTTCTAAGGCTAAGGCCTTTACCTCAGCAGCGGCTCGTTCTCCCCAAACCACTAAACGTGAATTTTTATCAAACCCTTGCGCTAAAGCTTGCTGCTTTTTCCAAACAAATCGCAGCTGATTATGAGGAGCATATAAGAAGCGTTTAATATAATTACGCTTCCAGACTGTAAAACCAAAACCATAGAAAGACCCCGCATTAAGCAGGGAATAATAGTTTTGCAGGGCAATATATTCAACAACCCGCTCTAATTCACAGCGAATACCGGTCTCAGGGTCAAGATAACGGGAATATAGCAAATAAGCTGCCGCAAATACCTCTGTGACTGAGCGCTGGCGAGTACGACGCTGAAAGGCTGACGAATTAGGCTCAGCCCGATCATCCGTTAAGCCCCAACCGGCATAGAAAGGTAAGCCAAAACAACTCACCTTTTTCCCCATCAATAAAGCTTCAAAACCTAATTGTGAAGTCAGTACATAGACCTGCTCAACCTCTGCTAGCAAACTTAAGGGGTTAATCGCCTGACTAATCCAATGTACCCTAGGATGTTGTAACTGTTTTGGAAAGCAGCCTTGTTTTTTACCAACGATCACATCGGGATGCGTTTTTAGCAAAATATGCGCATCAGGATGCTCCGTCAAAGCCGCTGCTAGCATTTGCTCAGCCCGTTGCTCTGCCGTTTGGCTGGATACTAAACCATATTTGAGAGACATATCGCCCGCAGTTTGATCAACAACTAAGACTTTTTTACCTACGGGTAAATTTAAGTGGGCGGTCGTTAACGGGGCATTATTATATTTAGAAACTTTGTGATGAATAATCGACTGCATGAGTCGAGCAGCGCGCTCTAATAAACTCGGATTATTGAGCTTCCCTTCGGTATCGTGTGCGAGTAAGGTTTCTAAATCCGAACTTTGAGTTGCATCATAATAAATACCTTGTTGATCGGTAACCAACGAAAAAGCATGAGCGCCTAACACCCCTTGACCTAAAGAATGGATAAAACCATCTTCTAAATAAAGAATGGGCAAAGCTAATTGACTTGCTAAGGACTCTGCTTTTTGTACACTGGGTTTACGCCCCCATGCTAAGACGGCTTGTGCTTTGAGCGGCTGTGTCTGTTTAGTATACAGAATAGGCGCTCCTAATAACTCCGCTAAACCGACATGACGACTCAGCTTGCTTGAACAGCTAATAAATGGCTCTATCCCCACAAACTCACCAACCGCACGCGCATAATCCTACCTTTAAGGATAAACCTTCATTGATCAATGACTGCAAGGTATACTGCAGCCGCTATTCAACCTTACGAAAATCAATATGGCTGCTTTACGCCCCATTATTTATAATTTACATCGCCTCATAGATCGTTGCACCAGCCCCAGCCCTACGGGGGTCGATCGGGTTGATCTCCACTATGCTCGGTTTATTCTACAAAAACTGGAGGAGCGACCGATCTACTTCCTGCGTCAGCGCCAGAATGTTAGTTATTTAGTACCGTTTAAAGAAGCGGAAACCCTAATCAATACCCTAGAAAAACGTTGGCTACAAGGCCTTAAACTTGCACAACCCGCTATCAATACCCCTTATAATTATCTACGTCATTGGCCGTCCACCCGCTGGCGCCAACAAGCTCAGGTACTGATTGATCCAGCTCTGCGTAAGCACTTAAATAACGGCTCTAAGCGAGCTATTTATCTCCATAGTGGGCATGGCACACTACATCATATTGATTTACATGAGCAAATCAAAAATCAACTACAGGCCGATATGGTCTATTATTTACACGATCTGATCCCAATTGAATTTCCTGAATACACCAATAATCCACATGCCTTCGCTATGCATCAGCGCCGCCTCAAAACAATGGCGACCACTGGAAAATTAATTTTGGCGAACTCTGAAGACTCTCGCCAAAAATTCTTAGCCTATTGTAAGCAACAACAGCTACCCCAACCGGAGGTTCAGGTATTATTGATTGGCGTCGAAGACTTGTTTATTCAAGCGGCGCAGCAAGCTCAACAAGCTATCCCCTCACGCTTTGCAGCACTTACACAATCGCCTTATTTTTTGACAATTGGCACGATTGAAGCCCGTAAAAATCATTTATTACTGCTACATCTTTGGCGACAACTGTTTGCCGAATTAGCTGAGGCTTGCCCTAAATTAGTCATCCTAGGTAAACGTGGCTGGAAAGCTGAGCATATTTTTCACTTATTAGATAGCTCACCCGCTCTACAACAAACCGTCATTGAAATTCAAGATGCCAATGATCAAGAAATGCTGAGCTTAATTCAAAATACTCAAGCTTTATTATTTCCAAGTTTTGCCGAAGGCTGGGGTATGCCATTAGCAGAAGCCTTAACACTAAACACTGCGGCTATTTGCTCTGACCTACCAGCTTTAAGAGAATGCGGTAGAACCCATAGCATTTATTTAAACCCATTAGATGGTTTAGCTTGGAAAGCGGCCATTCTAAATGCCTTAAATACAAAGCCTCAATTAAAATCTCCTTATTTACCTGATCGTTGGGAAGATCATTTAAATAAATTGGATGAATTATTAATTTCATTAGAGACTCCATCTTAATTCAGTCTTGACAGGAATCGATAGGTAAACCTAAGCCAAACCCCTCCCCAATAACAGTGAGATTAGGGTTATAACAAGGATCTTGATACATTAAACTTTGCCAAGTTCGATGCATATAAGCGGTTTCAGCACGGTAACGACGGCGCTGTGCCTTAGTTTTATCCCTACCACGACTGACCGATTCATGATGATAAAGCTCTGCATAAGGAGTCCAAAGATTTCGATAGCCTAATTGCCGAATCTTCAAGCACAGATCAATATCGCTCCATGCAATCGGTAAATCAAGCTCGTTTAAGCCCCCAACCATTTCATACAACTGTTTGCGGACAACTAAACAAGCCCCGGTTACTGCCGTGAAATTTTGTACTAACTTTAAACGCCCCTGATAACCCTCATCATTTCTTGGATAATAACGATGAGCATGGCCACTCCCACCGCCACTTCCTAAAATCACCCCCGCATGCTGAATACGGCCATCAGGATAATATAGCTTTGCCCCAACACAGCCTATTTCAACCCGACAAGCTTGACTGACCATTTCAGTTAGCCACTCTGAATTAATCACCTCAATATCATTATTAATCAAACCAATAATACTACCCCGCGCCTTGCTGACCGCAAAATTATTAATTGCCGAATAATTAAACTCTTGATTATAAGCCAGCACTGTTATTTTATTTGATTTTTGTTGAATATACTCTAGCCACGATAAAGTTTCTGGTTCTTGGCTATTATTATTAATAATTAAAATTTCATAGTGAGGATATTGCGTTTTTTCTAAAATACTATGAATGCAGGCTTTTAATAGTGATAGTTGATCTTTGCTTGGAATCAGCAAAGAAACTAAAGGTAAGTTTTTAGGAAGTGGAAATCGCCAACGCCGACTCTGTGCAATCAGACCGACTTGAAGCTCTGCACCCTCAACCTCAAGAGCTGCTAAAGCTAGCTTTGGTAATACTAAGTTTTCTTTAACAGGCTGTTGCTTAATAACCAGCGTTTGCTGGCGATGATAACAAATTCTTGGAATATGAAAAATTTGCTGTGGTTGTAAGTTTGGTAAAACTCGCCATAGAAAGGCCTCTAATTCAAGTTCAGCTGGCAAATTTAAACTCAAATACCAAGTACGTCGAACAAAGACTGAGCTACCTAAATAATTAATTGAGTAAAATAAATCAGGATTCCATGCGGGTTTAAAACAAGGCTGATAACGAATACCAGCACTATCCAATTCATCATGATCAGTATAAATTAATAAAACTTGTGGATGAAACCGAAAAGCTTCAGCTATTAAAACTTGGCATTCAGGATTTAATTGATCATTCTCACCAAGCAAGCCTATATAAGCTTGCTCATCATAATGATTAACGACTGGACTCATAGTTTTTGCAGCTGCCTGAGCAGCTAACCATAATTGATAGCCTACCTGATCAATCCCTTGCTGTTGAGTTATTTTATAAAAAGCACTGACTAACTGCCGTGGAGCTAACTGAGTATTACGGGCAGTTGTGAATAAGCAGCGTTTTAGATAAAAAATCCTACGAGCAGCTGTTTCACAGTTTTTCCTGAAACTTAATTCTTTACTGAGTCGTTTAAGTTGTTTTCTATAAACTAAAAACTGACGCAGGCTAGATAATAACAAGCGATCATTCCTGTTAGTATTAGTTTAGAATTGGCAGTAATTGATGAGTTTCACTCACTCGACACTCAACATGATCGTGTGTTGATAAATCTTTTAGTGAAAACTCAAAACCGACATAGGCTTGGCGATTAATATTCCACTCGCGCAACATATGCCGATAATCCTTCGCCAAAGTCTGTTCGATTTCTTGGCCATTTATCCACAAGCTAACTTCAACTGGCTCATCACTACTTGGATCAAAAACCCAACCGGTGATACGGTTATTATTAGGCCGATTAGCTATACCATACATATAAGGCTTACCGGCAGCAAACAACTCATAACGCTGTTTGAATAATGCACTTATTTTTTTATACAGTAGTAAATCTTGTTCATTATTTTTTTCTAAAATGGCCAGTAATTCACTATCGGGTTGATACTTAACTGAAGCCCGTTGCTCATTGATATTAAGAAAAGACTCCTGAACTTGCAGACCTAATTGTGATCTGAGCAATTGCAAGGACTCTCTATAAAACTCTTGTAAGCCTATAAAGCCAATCAAACTAAAAGGAATGCGCCCGATATTTCTAGTTTGTAAATTCATATGCGCGGGTTTCGAACAAAAAGATTCTAAAGACTCAGTAGCTCCTTCTACTCTACGGATATGCTCATATTGTGAGATTGTTCTTTGTATAGGGTCACGCACAAACATAATAATGTTTTTACTATAAAAGAAAGGGCCATATTTTTTAATAGGATAATGCCCTGATAAGCAAATTAATTTATTCTGCTCTGCTAGAAAAGAGCCAAACTCAGGATAGGCATTTCTTTTATGAATATAGTCTACAATAACAGGGCTAGTGGTAGGTTCATCGACCCCATAATCACAATAGAGGCCATCGCCAAAAATACCTTCTAAAGAATCACGGAAACTAGTCCCTGCCGTTTTAGGAATATGAACAAATAAATACGCATTTTCAAGCGGAAGACCAGCCACTAAATCGAACTCCAAAGCATTGCTGATTAATTAGAAGATCTCACGTAAAGAAAAATCTTCACGTAGTCTAGATAAATTGGGATTGTAACAAGGATCATTATCAAGCTCTTTAGACCAAGTGTTACGCATATAAGCAACCTCTTTGTCAAAGCGCGCTTTCTTTTCAGGGGTATCATCCTCACCACGACTCACCGATTCGTGATGATACAACTCTGCATGGGGTGTCCACAAATTTCGATAGCCAGCGGCCTGTACCCGCAAGCAAAAATCAACATCATTATAGGCAACAGGCAAATCCTGTTCGTTAAGCCCCCCCACTTGCTCATAAATCTCGCGCCGCACTAACAAACAAGCCCCTGTCACTGCAGAATAGTTTTGGACTAATTTCAAGCGGCCAAAATAGCCATCAGCATCACGCTCAGCAAAACGATGGGCATGTCCAGCCACATGTCCTAAGCCCAAAATGACACCGGCATGTTGAATCTGTCCATTAGAATAATAAAGCTTAGCACCCACACAACCGATCTCCTGCCGACAGCTATGTGTGACCATTTCGCTTAGCCAATTTTCCGAAATAACCTCAACATCATTATTAATCAGGCCAATAATCGAACCCTTTGCATAGTGCACTCCAAAATTATTAATAGCTGAATAATTAAAAGGGTGATTATAGAGCAAAACTTTGACTTGATGATTAGTCTGAATCTCACGAAACCATGCTAAAATATCAGGATCAGTGCTTTGATTATCTAAAATAATAATCTCAAAATTTGAATAGGTTGTTTTTTCTAAAATACTCTCTATACAGGGCTTTAAAATATCTAATTTATTTCTGGTAGGGATCAGCAAACTCACTAAAGGTTGAGGTACTGGCAACTGAAAATGAGGCCTATTCACGGATATAGAAGGCTCTTCAGTAGGCACTACGGCTTGATTGACAGACAATTTATGCATTAAAACCAAAGGTAAATGCAAGATTTGCGAGCTCGTTAGATTGGGCAATAACTGAGCTAAGGCCGCATGATTACCAAGGTTTGCGAATAAATCTAAATGTTGCTGATACCAATTGCGCCGACAAACAAAACCATTGGAAATATAATCTTGGTTTAAAAATAAATCAGGATTCCAATCCGTTTTAAACCAAGGCTTAATCCGATTACCCATACGATCCAACTGATCCTCATCTGGATAAACTAAAACCGCCTCAGGATGTTGGTTTAAAAAATGAATCAATAACTCTTTCGAGTTGTCATCCATTTTATACGTTGGAGCAAGGATACACAGATAATCATCCTTCTCCACGCCAACGGCTGTATCAGTACCAAGATATTTTTCAATTAAATCTAGCTCAAGCTCTTCGATCCAATACTGATAGTCAGCCTCACTGACTTTACAAAATAATTTATTATACGCAGCAAACAATACCTGTTTAGGCTCAAGCTTTTTAGCTACCGCCCTTTTATTGATTTTGCTGATCAGTTTAGCAGGCTCGGTCGTTGTATCTGCTAAGCGCTTTAACATACGGTCAACTGCAAATTGCTCTTTGATCGGCACACAGCGCAGTTGTGTTAACTCACCCGCGCCTACCACTTTAAAATCAAGCTCTATTTGTGGTGTAGGGTTAGATAAATAGACGATACGCTTCATCAGCTGCTTAGCTCGAATCGTCATTGGAAAACGCTGTAGCTCAGCAAAATGAAAATCCAGCTCAGCAGTTGCAAACTCACCCTTAGCCTTCAATTCCAACATATACCAACCCGCCTTCAGATCTTGAGCGATCCTAATCGTGGTGCTTGAATAGGGTTCTCTAACTACACTGTCTTGAGCAAATGCTTTTTTAAGCAAATTAGGATACAGATAGGGCTTAGCTGCTTTATAAATTAATTTAATCATTTTCAATAATAAGTTCAGCAGTTCGGATTTGTACTGCCTGGGCAGGGCTTACCTAGAGGAGCACCGCCTCCGCCCGTTCCCCCATTTTGGGCTGGATCTTCAGATAACGAACTAAAATTTAATTCGGGCTGTTTAACCCCAAAATACACCACTCTTTTAATCAGGCCTAAGTTTTCATGCTCTAGTGTTAACTGAAAATAGGCAGGCCATTCATTGTTGGTTGGAGTCGCGGTTAGATCTAAGCTTGCAAACTCAATACGAGACACCTGCTTTAACAATACCCCCCATTCATCTGGTGGCTCCGTACTAGGTTTATTGTTTTTCCAAACCTCACGCACCAATGTTTTATCTTTGAGGCGGTAACGAATCAATTTGCTGGTTTGGCTTTGCGTACCCAAAGAGCTGGAAATTAGGCGTAACTCCAATTGGGTTTTATCTGAATTTAGATCGCTGTTTAGCTCAGCAGCACTTTTTTCCGTCGTTGCTAGGATAGGTACTACTTTTTGGCGTAAATCACGCTCTAGGCTTTGCATCGCTTTTTGTAGATTGGCCAAAGCGGTCATTTCAGCCTCAATGGCATCCCCTGCTTTCACCATCGTATTGATGGAGGTATAAGCAAAACCTGATATTAAAGAAAACACAAACAAAGCGACCAATAGCTCCACTAAAGTAAAACCTTGAGCTTGATTGTGCTTGTTTGGCCTACAGTTGCTATTCACCTTAATATCCTCAATTGATAAACGCGCTATCCTTAGCTAGGCTAGCAGCATCTCTTAAGCAGCTTAGGATGCTGCATCTTATCGAACTTAGCCATTATGCGCAGGAATTTTAATGCTAGATTTTCTTGGTATCGGAGCACAAAAAGCAGGCACTACTTGGCTACATACCATGCTCAGCCAACATCCCATGCTTAAATTACCCCAAGCCAAAGAACTGCATTATTGGGATAAACAGTTTCCACATGCACCAGTACAAAACTACCTCAACTTCTTTCAAGATACAGATCGCTTAGAAGGCGAAATCACCCCCTCCTATGCAAGTCTACCCCTGAGCACGATTCAAGTAATCCATCAGCATCTACCTGCGTTAAAGCTTATCTATAGTTTACGCAATCCGATTGATCGTGCTTGGTCGGCGGCCTGCATGTTTTTAACCCGCGCCCAAATGGAATTAGATGAAGCCAGTGATCAATGGTTTCTGGATCATTTTTACTCCAAAAACTCCCGTCTACGGGGCGATTATGAATCTTGTATTCGCAATTGGACTGCCTTTTATCCTAAAGAAAATTTGCTCCTGCTAAATTACGATCTGATTAAATCTGAACCGGAAACAATACTACAGAGCTGTTGTACTCATCTTGGCCTACCCCATTTTACCGCAGATCAGCTAGAAAACATGCTCTTAAACAGCAAAGTCTTTGAAGGCCAAGGTTACCAACTTAGACCCAGATTGAAGCAAGCCCTCATTCACCTCTATACTCCACAGATTCATTCACTCAGCCGCTATCTTAAGCAAGATTTCAGCCATTGGATTCAAGATTAAACTATATGCACATTGCTAAGCCCAAACTCTGTATTTTAATTTTAGGGATGCACCGCAGCGGCACGAGTTGCTTAGCAGGTAGCCTGCAACAGCAAGGTGTTTACCTTGGTCAAGTGCATGAGTGGAATCCACATAACCGCAAAGGTAATCGTGAAAATCCCAAAATCATGGCGCTTAACGAAAGTCTATTTGCCAGCAATCAAGGTAGTTGGGATCATCCCCCTACGCAAAGTATTCAGTGGTCGGCGCAACAACAACAAGAGCGTGACCAGCTGATTCAAGAGCTGAGCGAGCAAACCTCATACGCTTGGGGGTTTAAAGATCCTCGTACACTGATTAACTTAGATTTTTGGTTAGACGGCTTACAGGGGCAATTTGACCTACATTATATCGGTAGCTTCCGCCATCCTTTAGCGGTGGCGCAATCTTTGCAGAAACGCAATGGCACACCTTTAGAAGCCGGCCTCGCTTTATGGTATGCTTATAATCAGCGTCTACTTGCTTGCTGGGATCAGCAGCCCTTCCCGCTTTTATCTTTTGATGTAGCTCCTGAGGTTTATAAGCATGACTTCAAACAAGCCTGTGCGGCTAGCCAGCTAAATTTCACCCCCATTGAACCACCCTTTTTTGAGAGTCAATTGCGCTCAACCTCTAGCAGCGATCTCTTGTCAGACACCCTCATCACTGAGCCAAGCTACTTAGACTGCTATGCTCGTTTACAATATATTTATTTTGATTGGGCAAAATGAGCTTATTTAAACGCCGCCCCAAACTATCGGTCATCGTTAATTTTTATAATATGCAACGCGAGGCTGAGCGTACTTTATACTCTCTCTCCACTGCCTATCAGCAGTCGATACACAGCACAGATTATGAAGTATTAGTGATTGATAATGGCTCTTCGCAAGCTTTGAATCCTAGCCAAATTAGCCGATTTGGCAGCAATTTTCATTATCATTATTTACAAACTCATTCTGTATCACCCTGTAAAGCTTTAAATCAAGCCGCTGACTTAGCCAGAGGTGAACTGATTATTTGCTGTATTGATGGAGCGCGTATTTTATCACCCCAAATTTTAAGTTTAAGTTTACAAGCCGCTAAGCTCCATGCACATCCATTCATTTATACCCTAAGCATGCACCTCGGTAATAAGCCACAAAACCTCAGTATCAAAGAAGGCTATAACCAACAAGTTGAAGATGCCTTATTAGCCTCTGTCGACTGGCAGCATAATGGGTATCAATTATTTACCATTGCAAGCACAGCTCTTTCGAGCGGACAGGGCTTTTTTTCGCAGTTTGCAGAGAGCAATTGTTTTTGTTTAAAGAAGGGTGATTATTTACAAATGGGTGGCTTCGATGAGGCCTTCAATAGTCGAGGCGGTGGCTTAACTAACTTAGATTTCTTTAATCGCATCCATGAAAATGCATATTTTTCACCCATTTTATTACTCGGTGAAGCTACTTTTCATCAATTTCATGGTGGTGTAGCCACTAATGTTGTTATGGAACAACATCCTTGGGAGGAAATGGCTGAGGAATATGCAAAAATTCGCCAACAACCGTTTAAAACAAGCTTCACTCCCCCGACTTATTTAGGTCATATTTCACCAGAAGCACGCGCTTTTCTTTAGCCAACAGATCACCTATGATGAGACTTCCATCCACTGAGTCTTTACACATCCTCTAAATTATGAACCATTTAAACTACGGGCTTGCCACCCTTTTAATGACGGCTTCATTTCAAGTCTTTGCAGCGGATAGCGACAGTCTTGCTAATGATGGCAGCATTCCTGAACCGGCGGTAATCAGCGGTAATTTAATTGATAATGGTTATGTCGGTACGGGTAATACAGCCTCCTTACTCGCCTTAGGTGCTGATACTCAGGCCATGACCACCACTGAGCTACAAAGAATCGCCCGTTTAGCGCCTAGCTTACCCAATGCAGAAGCCAATACAGCCCCAAGAGCAGTTTTGGGCTTAGATACTAGAGTTCAATTAAAACCTGCAGTTTATCCTTATCGAGCTATTACTTTAATTACGGTTGGCAGTACTACTCGTTGCACTGGATGGATGGTAGGGGCAGATACCGTGATCACAGCGGGGCATTGTGTACATCGAGGTAGTACAGGATCATGGTATAATTTGAATGATTATCTTATCTACCCTGGCCATGACGGTACTAATGCTAATTATGGCAGTTGCAAAGCCAAACGCTTATATACCACTGAAGGCTGGGCTTTGAGCAGTAAACCTGAGTATGATTATGCTGCGATTAAACTTAATTGCCAAGTGGGCCAAGCAACTGGTTGGTTCGGCTTTGCCGCCCCTACAACGACCAAAAACCTCCCAGCTATTATTAGTGGTTATCCGGGAGACAAACCTTTAGGTCAATGGGTTGGTTTTGATAGTATCAAAAAAGAAGATTCTCATTGGGCTTATTATAAAAACGACACCTATGCAGGTATGAGTGGCTCTCCTGTTTGGTATGATGCAGGTAAACGTGTACTAGCTTTTGCTATTCATACCTATCGAATACCCAACTTTAATCGCGGCGCTCGCATTAATAGTGAAGTTTTTAAAAATATAAAAACCTGGAAAAACGCACAATAAATTATGAATAAAATTTTGGATTTCACTAGCCCAAAGCGTTTAGCTTGGGCTTATTTCTTATTCGCTTTTTTTAGCTTGCCAAGCACTTCTATGGCTGGATTTAATGCTAAACCTGTTGTTGATGCAGGAAGCAATCAAACCGTTTATGCAGGTGATTTAGTTAATTTAACAGCGACAGCCACTGATCCAGAAGGTGCAACACTCCGTTATTTATGGAGTTATAAAGCTCGAAACCTGATTAATCTCAGTATTGCCCAACCAGCTCATTTAGCTACTAGCTTTATTGCTCCTGATACCAATAAAACGATCAAAATACGACTTATTTTTTCAGCTATTGACCCCCAAAATGCTAAAGCAGCCGACCATGTGTTTATTACTATTAAACCTAAACCAACCCCACCACCTGTTGAGAGTCTTACCAAAATTAATGATACTGGAGTGACTCTCTGCGGTGATTATGCGAGAGGTTACAGCGGTGTTAGTCATAATAATGTCGTTTGCCAGCTGTTAACTGACAGTAATGGCGACCCAGTGCCTAGTGGGCAAGATGGTAACTCTGGACGTGATCTAGCGGCTGATCCTACTGATGGCAGCAAAGGGTTTAGCTTTATCAAACTAGATGCAGCTGGAGCAGCCCTTGCACATTCAGCGAATCAATGGACTTGTGTTAAAGATCAGGTCACCGGCTTAGTCTGGGAATTAAAAACCGATGATGGCGGCCTGCATGACAAAGATGATAGCTTTGTTTGGTATGAGTCTGATCCACGTTTAGGGAATGGTGGCTTGCCCGGTTATGAAAAAGCAACGGATTATGATCCCTCACGCTCCGATCAGACCTGCTCAGGGTTTACGAGTGCTAATAATGCAAGTTATTGCAATACCAAAGCTTTTGTAAATAGAGTCAATCAGAGCGGCTATTGTGGAGCAAATAACTGGCGCCTACCCACTCGCGAAGAATTAAACTCTATCGTGGATTATCAAAACTCACCTCGAATTGATACTGTGTATTTTCCACTGATACAAAGCAATTATTATTGGACTTCTGTCCCTTATGCCTATTTAAATAAGCAAGTTTGGACTATTAACTTCCAATATGGAGGAGGTAGCCCTTGGGAAAAACAGTATAACTACCCTGTTCGCTTAGTACATAATTAATGGCCATTGAATAATGAATAAACTATTTTTTATATTAATTTTAATAACTGTACCGACTTATGCATTAGCCAATTATCAACCTTGTCGCATTGGTTTAATTACCGAAACCACACCTAGCGCTCAGTTCACTGATAATCATGATGGAACAGTGACTGATCTTAAAACAAAGCTGATTTGGAAAAAATGCACAGAAGGCTATCGTTGGGAGGCTAGCAGCAATACCTGCCTCGCTAATGAGGTGACATTGACCCAATACAATTGGCGCGAAGCGCTGGAGCTTGCCAATAAAACCAATAGTAACGGTGGATTTGCTGGCTCGGTTAATTGGCGTTTACCGAATATAAAAGAGCTTTCTTCGATTATTGAAAATGCCTGTTATGGCCCTGCAATTAACTTGAATGTATTCCCAACTACACCTGCAGGCATTTTTTGGTCATCCACGCCTTATATAGATGGGCATGAGTATGCTTGGAGTGTACGTTTTAATTATGGGCAAAACAGTATGAATTATAAATATGATTATTATTTTGCTCGTTTAGTACGAGATCCTAATTAAGTTAAATAGTCATTAATTGTTCTTTTGTATAAAAATACCAAAAAGCTCCTTCAGTTTTATTCAGGAGCTTTTCTAATAGCATTTGCTTTAAATCATTATTGTATAAACTATTATTATTTCTTGAATATAAAGGCTCTGCTAACTCATTGGCCAATGGATTAATCACTGCCAATGACCTACCTGCTGTTTGAATTGTAGCTTCATAAAATAAAATTTGTTTAGCAGGTAGATAAGTCAAATATTGTTGAAAAAACCAATCTAATAAAAAAATCTGCCGATCATACACATTCTCAATCTGATCTAAATTTGATTTCAACTCAGGAGCGAAAGCTTCAGCAGCTGGAACTCTCCCCCGCGAAACCGGCATTTCAACACTATTCCACGATAATAAAACCGATAGCGGGTTGCGGATCAAAGCAAAACAACTCAGCAAATCGACTGCCACTAAGTCCTTTAAAATAGCGGTAAAAAAAGCGGGCTGTTTGATCGCCAAACAAAAGTCCTGTGCTAATTGCTTATCAATTTGTACCAGCCGACCATCTAATACTCGAATACGCTTGCCTGTTTTAGGGTCAATCCCCGCCATCGGATTATCAGGTACTTGCCCACCAAAGCTTTTACTCACCGCTGTACCTGTTTGTAAAATCTGATCACGTTGAGCAGCGAAATACTTCAGAATAATTTCAACTATATTCGAGCGCTCATAACCAGCTAAATCTAAAGGTATTAAAGGTTCATGCAATGCCACAGAATTAGGCAACTTATTCAATAAGTGACAAGTGAGTGTAGTCCCTGAGCGCGGTAATCCAGTCAGAATAACTTGTTGTTGTGCTGAAATAAGCTGCATATCATTACCAAAGTTGGGGAATATCTCGCATTATAGCAAGGAATTGCTTGGCCTCCTGCTCTAAGCTATGCTGCGCGACTTGCTGTTTTGCCCTTGTTAATAAAGCCCTTCTGTGTTGCTCATTGAAAGATTTAGCCTGTTGAATAGCAGCTAGAATAGCCGAAGTTTCATACTCAGGCCGTAAACAAGTTTGTTGATCTATACAAAAGGAACGATTACCCCTGCAGTCAGGACAAATAACTAATGCCCCTAAAGCCATCGCTTCTAATGCAGGTAAATAAAAACCCTCAGCTAAATGCGGTAAACAAACTACCATTTTAGCTCGATTCAGCAGCTGAAGAAATTCAAACCGAGGAGTTAACTGGTGAATAGTATGAATCTTATTATAAGATCCAGTCAAAGTTTGCTCTAAAGCTAAACCCAATACAGGCTTCTTATTCGCCACAATCAATAAATCTAAATCCTTTTCATTTATAGCTAAAGGTTTAGGTAAGCTCGCAAGATCGATTCCGTTTGGAATAGTAAATACAGGTCCATTCACTTGGCCTGTGGCCTGAATCGCTTTACTGACTTGTTCACTGACACAAATACGAATCGCAGGCTCACTTAGAAAAGCATATTTACTATCTTCAGGCTCAGCATGACTTAAACCCTGAATCAAATTAATCACTGGAATTTTTGTTCTTTGCTGCAAAAACTCAGGATGAGCTAAGACAGCTTGCCAATCTAAACCGGCTAGAAATAAAATATTCGTCTCAGTTGGTTGCCAAGTTGCTAAGCTATCTAAACCCGACCAAGGATTATCTTGATCTTGAATAGATTGTTCAGTGAAATAAATTTTCGGTAGATAAGCATCAGAATTTTGCAAATGCTGGAAATAATGAAAAACTTTTAAATGCCCACCTTGAAAGCGTAGATAATCACGATGGAATAGCACAGTTGGTTTTAACTGATTTTTTTTTCTAAGTAAGCTGCTCAAAAACTTTAAAGACATATCAACAATAAGAAAGGGAGTATAGCTTTACTCCCTTTCCTTTCCATTGCTTTGGGTAGAATCAATATTCTAAATGATTGCCGAAGATAATATCAGGCATAAAATACCAATCATCATAGAACCAACCCCAACGCATCTCGACTTTTTGGTTTCTAGGGGGTGCCGCCTCTAATAAACCTTCTTTTGATACTTGTTGATTAACACTTACATCCACATTAGCATCTAAAATACCGATGTTACCTGTAATTACTACAGAATCTTCATCAACCACTGTTTTTGAGAAACTTAGCTTGCCTTGTTGCCCAAGCCATTGCGCTTTGTCAAATCGCTCCCGATAGACCGGCTCCATATAAGGCCAAGTTTCCTCCCAATTACGCTCTTCCCGTAAAGCCCAAAATTTATTGGCCCTCTCAATCAGGCGCTCTTTAAGTTTTTCGGCTGAAGGCTGGACAACTTCAATATTTGGAAAGTCAAACGCCCCATCGGCTATCTTGGTATACTCCTGATAAACTCTGGTGCCATGAGGACTCTTACCATTAAGCTCAACCATAAAGTAATTTAACCATAATTTATCTTGACCTAAGACTAGTTTTGGATCTTTAGCCAATACCAACCCAGGAGTTGTTAATGGCTTAGGTTGAGGCAACCAAGATTTACCATCATCTTTGCTCAAATCATAATAGATTGAAGGAACTAAAGTACGATAGTCTTCCCATACAACCAAAACCCCTAAACCTTGAATATGAGTTACATCAGGGTAGGTAGACTTAGTCAGCGTATGTCCTTTATCTGCATCTAGTTGCTTTACAGGCCCAAGCCACTGATGACTAGCCATTGATAGTGTCATGACATCAGCCTGCACCTTACCTTGACCTTCAGTAGGTTCTGAAGTGAATGCCAACACTAAATTTTCACCGCTGAAAGCACCTTTAATCCAGCTTATTTGGCGCTTATTAAAATCAGCGCCTAACGGAGCATTCGATATTTCAGTCCAAGCAGTGGCATCTGGCGAGCTATTATAGAAACCTGTAAAACCTTTGCCTCCATCGGTGAGCATGGCAAATAAGTAGATTTCTTTATCATTGTGAAATAGATTCATTTCCACCGGTTGCATATTAGGTGCAGCAAAAACATTATTTTCTACACCCCAAGTTTTACCTAAGTCAGTAGAACTTTTAGTAGCAATGCGGAGGATCTGCCCTCCCATTTCAGTCATATCAACCTGTTGCCAAATGGCTACCAGCCGATCTTTTAAGAAAACTATCTTAGGTGTATTGGCATAAGTGGCAGGTGAAACATTACCAGCTTGCTGCATAGCAGCAGTAATAACTGGTGTATCTAGGCGCAAATCCTCCTTCAGCCAAGTCACGCCACCATCACTGGAACTATTAAAATACACACCATATCCGAGCTTGCGCTCATCAGTGTAAGCAACTGCAATTTTACCAGAGCCGTCCGAAGCAGAGGCAATGCTAATATCGGGCAAAACGCCAGTATCTGTATTCAGGGTAATAGGTGCGGTAAAACTTTTTCCTGAATCAGTAGAGACTCTAACTTTTAGAAATTTTTCTTTGTCTTTTGCCGACCACCAAAACGCATACAGGCTTTTGCCATCGGTATGTAACCAATGCTGGCCTGCCGCATCTTCCGATAAGATGGTTTCTTTACCAACTTCGTAAAAGACTAACCCACGTTTTTCTGCATTTAAAAGATAGAGTTGATTATTTAAGGTTACCATTGATGGTTTTGCAGAAAAACCTTGTTGATTAAGCAATACTTTAGGCTTTTCTATGATCTTACCGCCAGTATCTCCACCTTCTTGCTGGCATCCTGTTATCCCTGCCGTAGCCAACCCTAAAAATACCCACAGTAGCAACTTTATTATCTTCATCAACACTTACCCTTTTTGCCGAAAATAAAAAAGGCGGGAACAAGTCCCACCTTTTTAAACTAAATCAAAATAGATTGATTAGTATGGACGATTTGGATGTGGTTCTGGAGTGCTACTCAAGTGACCACTAGTTTCAGGTTGGAATGCTACAACATAACCTAAAGGATAACTTGGAGTAACATTATAAGCTTCAGCGTCACTTACATTAGGACTTAAAACGTTTGTATAAGTTCCAGTACCAAACACAGACATAGAAATAGAAGACAACAATTCAGGTCTTACGCCTGCACCAGCATAAGGAAGACCATTATCGTAAGTAGCATTTGCACTAAAATCAATCAACTCAGATTTGTAAACAATAGCACCAGAAGCAACTTGATTAGTACCTGATACCGGAGTTACTGACATACGTTTCCAACCGCCATTAACAGTATCAGATAATTGTAGAGTATTCATTAACTGAGAACGACCAAATACAGCCATACAAGTTACATTAAAGTTTTTAGCACCACTAGTTACTTTTTCGTCGTTATTGTAGACACCTGAACCACCGAAAGGCAATTGAGGAGATACACTACCTGCTAACGTATCTTGAGAAAACTTAACAGTTGCATCGTACTCACCAGCACCACTATCAGCTTTTAACATGTCATCGCCAGTAACTACTGTCAACCACTCTGTTGCTGCAATATCAATAGGCATCCAAGAAAAATCAACTGACTTTTTAGAAATGAAACCTGCGCTAAAATCACCTTCAACTTTAGAACGATGATTATTTAATAGTTTATAATCTAAAACAAAACTATTTGCCGCATCAACAACATAGCCAAAACCTGATAGCTCACCTTCATTAGCTAAATCTTTTACAGCAGGATTAGAGTTCTTATTTGCACTATCAGTAATAACTGCAAAACCAACAAAATCACCTGCACTATAACCATTAGGGACAGATTTATCATCTGTAGGGTCTAAGTTAACATCAGGATCATTATCAACAGCACGCTGTAAAACCATATCCCAAGGAGATACTTTACCGTTATTATTTGATACTTCACACTTGCCAGTTAAACTTGCTAGAGAAGCTAAATTAGTACCTTTTTTGAACCAAACATAATGTAAATCACTAGTGGAAGCCATGCGAGCATTAACAGTACCTGCACCACGAGCTTTAATAGATAGGAAGGTCTGAGATCCCCCATTAATACCAACCACTAACGGAGCTAATACAGAATCAGCGCTCGCCACACCAGAAATCATCAGCGAACCAGCAACTGCTGCTGCGACTGCGCCTTTTTTAAACAGATTTTTCATTGCAACCTCACTTAATCAGTTAAGTTTATCTAAGTTTATCACAAGCTGGAACACCAACCACCACTGAACAGTGGTAAGTATTAAACCATCTTACAGCACTTAAGCATAGCGCAAATAAATTTAATTTACCAAGCATTGTTTACTTTTTACTTATCACCAGCCCCAGTGGAGAAGCAGCCAAGGCCAACTACTTTGGCTGACCACCCAATAAGTACAGCGAGATTGTATAGCTGCTGTCGTAAGTTTGCAATGCCTAGTGTCGTAAATATACCACTAGCTTTTATTAACCTATCTACCACTACTCAGCCCAAAGATTCAGATAGTACGAGTAGTATATAGATAAGATAATGATAGTTTACAAGCCTACCATCTGGCTGAATATAGCTCATCCATTAGTAGTAAATATTTACTATACATAAGATAAGAACTGCAAAAAATCAACCAGCATGTTTGCGAGATGCTAAAAACTATGAGTTTGTTCAATAATCAACAGTTAAAATTTTTAATTCTGGTTTGTTTGGTTAGTAATTTATCAGCTGCCCCGAATAAACCACCTGAGTGTGACGGTTTACCTCTAGCAGCTGAGTTTACCTCTGGAGTGGCATGGTCAATGTGCCTAGACCTAGATGAGGAGGAGGGCTTGAGTGTGCATCAGCTTAAACATCGAAGTCTAGGTTTAGAGCGGCGTGTGCTAGGTAAAGCAAGTTTGTCGCAACTAGAAATTGTGTTTGACGATAATACTCAACCACCTAGCTTTGCAGTCACTCGCGATGGCTTAGGTGGAGATAAATTACTTAAGCTAAGCTCTAAAGATTGTCTAGAGGGTAAGCTTTATCCTGAAACTGGCAGACGGCGTAATTTGATTTGTGCACGGACTCAAGATGATGGCTTATTGTATCGGTATGGCTATCAAGCTCAGCGTCAAGGAGCATTTTTTGAAGTATTCAGTATTAGCCAAACCACTGCTTTACAAACTTATACACAGCGTTGGCGCTTTTATGAAACAGGGGTGATCGAGCCTGCCATTGGTTTCAGTGGAAAAATTCCACGTTTTGCTCCCGCTCATTTAGGTTTTGGTCGCGCCATTACAGACGCTGATGAATGGGCTTTAGGCTTTAGTGCTTATCTAGGTTGGCGCTTGGATTTTGACTTAGGTAAAGATGCTAATAATGATGTCGCTGAAGAAATCAATAGTCACCCCAGCCCTAGTCGTCGACACAAAAGTCTCAGTACAGCTATTCTAAGTTATGAAACCGCTCGCAACCTCAATCCTGAACTCAAAACCAGTTGGCGGATTAAAGATGGGGATGAGCGAAATGAATTTGGTCAGGCCATTTCTTATGAGTTAGTTCCTTCTCAATATTATCAAACCAATAGCGAGGTTCGTGGTCGTCCTTGGTTAAAGCATGATGTCTATTTCACCCGTTATCGTGAATGTGAACAGCATGCCTCTGATAACCCCGCCAACACCGACTGTGCCAGAAATGTATTACAGGCTAGTCAAGATCAAGAAGCTTTGGAGAAAACCGATTTAGTGCTTTGGTATAAACAAAACTATCACTATCTACCTCGGAGTGAGGATAGCGATTATCTCAGCACGGATTGGGTGAGTTTTCAACTCATGCCTAGAGATTGGACAGCAGGTAATCCACTATGAGCCTAATACACTCTAAGGCTAGGTTTCAACTACCCCTTAGCAACACATTATTACTTGGTCTGTCTAGCGTAATTTTAAGCCTTTATGCGGAAACTGCCCTAGGCGCTGAGGAGAGCTGTAGCGCTGCTTATACTATTAATACTACCTTACCCAATGGAGCAACTTGGAACTTATGTTGGGAACATACTTTGCAAAATGGCATTAGTTTACATCATATTGCTTATCAGCCCAAAACAGGCACTCTGCAAAGTATTTTGTATCGAGCAGAATTAGCGCAAGTTCATGTCCCTTATGATGATAATGGTGCTCGTTATCATGATATTAGTGACTATGGTTTTGGGGAAAAAAACCTACAAGCCTTGGATGAAAAGCTTTGTCCGAACGGTTCTCTGCTTAAATACTATGGAAAACCTGTTCTGTGCCAACAAGTCTTGCCACGTGGTGAGGCATTACGTTACCAAAATCAAGCGGTACAAGGTTATAAACTCAGCCTATTCAGTATTTCACAAATAGGCTCGTATAATTATGTACCTCGTTGGGAGTTTTTTGATAACGGCACTATGGAATTTGCTGTGGGTGCAACAGGGGCTTTACAACGCTTTACGACGGGTAGCCAAAGTCATTTAGGTTGGCCGATTAGCCCTGAAAAAATAGGGGTTTCTCATCTGCATAATTTCTTCTGGCGCTTAGATTTTGATTTAGCAGGTAATGGCGCAAATGATTATATTGAAGAAATCAATTTTATTCGTGAAGATCAAGGTCTTAAAGTCAAGCAGGAAGCGATCAGCCTAGAAACAGGTAGAGATGTCAACCCATCCACAATACGCACATGGATAGTGGCTGATTCAGTCTTAAAAAATAAACTTGGCTCACCGATTGCCTATGAAATTCAGCTGTATCAATCCGAACAGCGCGATGTAGGGCCTGAAGAAGAAGCCTTTACTAAGCATGATATTTACTTTACCAAAGCGAAAGAATGTGAGCGCTTCGCTTCACATAATGCCAATGCTGATTTCTGCGCTAAGGATTTATCCAGTTACCTAAATGGTGAATCTTTACAAGAAGATTTAATTGTCTGGCCTAGTACGAGCTTTTATCATATACCTCGTGCTGAAGACGCTCCCAATATGAATATTCACTGGAGTGGTATTCGCCTAAAGCCGTTTGACTGGCATAACAGTAACCCATTAGCGAGTTCTCTACGATGACAGCTAACCCCCAAGCAAGCTTTTCTTACAAGCTTAGTGTCAACTGTTCGACCCGCACTGTGTTTAGTGTTTTTTTGATCAGTGCTTTGTTGAGTACCGCTAGTTATGCGGGTAATCAAGACCCTTTGAGCCTGAATGAACAAGCGAAAACCAGTGCTTTAGTCGAATCCGTCTTGCCTAGCTTAAGAACGCAGACTGCAACCAAGCCAAATCAACTCAGCAGCCATGAATTGCTGCTAATTGAACGGGATCGCTCAGAAGATAAAAAGTCAGGTGTTCGTCGTGCTAATGCTTTTGTCTATGATTATCAAACCGATGAAACGATTATTTACCGGATTGATCCTGTCACTAACAAAATTTTGTCCACAACTCGCAGAAAAAATATCCAGCTGCCCTTAACGGAGGGTGAAATTGAACGCACGGTTAATCTTATTTTTTCTGATAAAGAAACGTTGGCACTGATTGCTAATGAATATCAGCGCATTACCCATCGAACCCTCAATTCACCCAAGGATTTACAAGCGAAAGCCTTTGTCTTTACGGCAGACACTTTACCTGAGCAACTGAACTCAGCCTCTCAGCAATGCGGTTTGCATCGTTGTGCACAGATTTTACTCTATACCCATGATGCGGTTGTGTTTGAAATCAGCCCGATTGTGAATTTATCAGCCAAACTTATTACTCAAATTGTTGGATTTTAAATTGATTTTTACCTCCCCATCGCTTAGCAGCCTTGGACTAATGATAGCCTGCTTATTCTGCTCTCAACTTGCTTATGCCGCACCCGAGCCTAGCAGCCCTTGTTCAGCCGAGCATACACTCAGCAAAACCTTCCCCTCCGGCGCAACCTGGAAGATGTGTGCTGAAATCCGTCCAGAAGAAGGCCTTGTTCTCTCACAAGTGTATTATGCTGCGCCCAAAAAAACGGCTCGACGGGTATTAGGCGAGGCGAGCTTATCGCAAATCGAAACCCTATTTGATACCGAGACCAGCCCCCATTATCTCGTCACTCAGCAGGGCTTAGGTAAAAATATCCAAGCTTTGGCTGCAGCCGATTGCCCCAATGGCAATATCAAACAGCTACAGATGAAGGCGCTATGCCGGAATACTCAAGAATATGGCTATCAATATAAGTATGAAACTCAACGTCAAGGTCGTTTTTTTGAGTTAATCACCCATTATAACTTAGCCCCTCATATCTATAGTATTCGTTGGCGCTTTTATGAAAATGGCGTGCTTGAACCGGCTGTCGGTTTGAGTGGGCAATTAAGCACATCCAGCAACAATCGCTTAGAAAATTTTACCCTTCATGCGGGTTGGCGTTTGGATTTTGATCTTGGCACGACGGGTAGTGATGATCAGATTCTCGAAGTGACCAGTACCCCAAACGAGGATCGCTTACAGAAAACGGTGAATATTGCCATTATAGGTCGAGAAAATGCTCGCCTTGAAGATCCCGAGCTAAAGCGTTTGTGGGTAGTGCGCGATGGCACGACACCGTATGAAGGCATCAGTGTTCCTGCTTACGATATAGTCCCGAATAACTACCATTTTAGTCGGATTAATCCGTTAAACGAGCCTTGGCTCAAACAAGATATTTATTTTAGCCAATATAACGCCTGTGAACGTTATGCGGCTGACAACCGACTCAGTGCTTGTCCTATTAAAAATACCCATACTGTTCGATATATCAGTGATAAAGCCATCATTGATGGGGCAGACAGTGTTGTTTGGTATAAACAAACGTATCACCACATCGTTCGTAGTGATGATGCCTTAAAACTAGGCACTATCTGGAATAGTTTCCAACTCGTCCCTCGAGATTGGCATAGTCAGAATCAATTTTAAGTTTGAACTTTATGTATAGATCACTTCGTTTTTACTCAAGCCTTGGACTATTATTAATTAGCCTCCTGTGCGCTCCCTTACTGAAAGCGGCTGAATATTGTGATGATGCTTATTACATTCATGTGACCTTACCTAATCAAGCGAGTTGGGATTTATGCTGGGAACATAGAGGTCTAAGCGGTATTTCGTTGCATCATATTTTCTATAAACCCGCTAAGGGTTCACGCTTAATGGTGCTTTATCGAGCTGAACTCGCTCAGGTTCATGTACCTTATGATGACAATGGCATCCGCTATCATGATATTACTGATTATGGTTTTGGCCGTTATTCTATGCTCTCTCTTGCTCATGAAGATTGCCCAAGTGGACAGATTTTAAACTACTATGACAAGCCGGTTATCTGCCAAACCACGCAAAATCGTGGCGATGCCTATCGCTCAGATACAGAAACTAAACAAGGGCATCGCTTAAATTTATTTAGCGTTTCACAAATTGGCTCTTATAGTTACATTCCAAGTTGGAGTTTTGCGGATGATGGTAGTATGGAGTTTGCGGTAGGAGCAACGGGTGCTTTGCAGCGTATCGTGGCGGATAACCAAGCCCAACGCCCAGGTTGGAATATTGGTTATGATAAAGTAGGTATTTCCCATCTCCACAATTTTTTCTGGCGCTTAGATTTCGACTTAGGCGAACAGTTTGATAAAGATTATGTAGAGCAAGTTGATTTTGTCACTCAAAATGCCCAGTTGACTCGCCAAAGCAGTGTTTTCACTAAAGAAACTGCCAGCTCCGTCGCGCCAGAATTAGCGCGCACTTGGATTGTTGCCTCGACTACTTTAAAAAATGCGAAACAACAACCCATGGGTTATGAAATCCAATTGAATCAATCGGGTCAACGCGATGAAGGCCCCGCTATTGAACCCTTCACTAAATATGATCTCTATGTCACTAAAGAGAAAAGTTGTGAGCTGTACGCCTCCCACAACTTAAGCAGCTTGGATGAAGATGAAACTTGTGCTGATAATTTAGCTGAATTTGTTGATGGTGAATCCCTTGAAGATGCAGATATTGTGGTTTGGCCGACTGTTTCCTTCTATCACATGCCGCGTGCGGAAGACATGCCTAATATGGATGCGCATTGGAGTAGCATTCGCTTAATCCCCATGAATTGGCATAATCGCAATCCATTAGCCCCCTAAAAGTAGGTAAATCAAGGATCAAGTCAAAGATCAAGTGCCAAATAACCTTTTAAGCGCGCCTCATTTAAAGCCATTTGCTTATTCAGCTCATCCGCACTAAGGCCATGCAGCTCCGCATATAAGCGGTCCTGCTTATTTAAGGCCATTAGTGTTCTTAGATAAGCCTCTTTGCCGGCTAGTAATACATAGCCAAACTGCTGATAGAAAAAATTAGCCTCAATCTGACTACGCTCAAAGGTGGCTTGCTCATCATAATCATGCGAATGATAGACACTCGCATGGAAGGCATAGGCTTTTTTATAGCCTGCTTTAATAATGCGATCAGCCCAAACCTGATCCTCACCATACTCAATGACTGGATAGGGAATCTGCTGCCATACTGAGCGACGTAAGCAAGAGTTATTATCCGAATAAAAATGCAATAGCTGTCGCCACGCCGCCTCACCAGTCTCAAAGCGTTCAGGATCAGTCTCTTTATCTAAATAAAATGGATACTGAGCTAAGTTTTTAAAATGCGCTTCTAAATCACGCTGTACAAAAGCAGAAGCCTCAGGATAAGCGAGATGCCGACCAAAAACACCTGCCGCTTTCGGCTCATGCTCCAACATCGACACTAGATGAAATAACCAAAACGAATCAACAGGTAAAGCATCTTGAGTCAAAAAGGCAATATACTCACCGCAAGTCAGCTCAACCCCTAAATTACGTGTGCCCCCATGACTAAATTCAGACTTAGGGATGGTGTGAATGCGTAGATTTTTCTTAGTTAAAGCCTCGATAGAACCATCGGTCGAGCCACTATCAATAATGAGCAATTCAAACGGCCAAGGAGTTTGTTGCTCAAGCACACGATCAACAACTTTCAACAGCAAATCACCACCGTTCAAAGTCGGAATCACAATCGAAACCTTCGTAGTTTGAGTAGTGGGGCTTAGGGCTTGATAGCCTAAATCAAGCAAACGCTGTTGTATCGCTTGATTAACCACCTGTGCCGTTGCTTGCCAGTCAAACTGTCTAGCCCATTCCCCCCCTAGTCGCGCTGTCTTCATACGTAGCGCTTGATCTAAAAGCAATTGCTGTAAGCAGTCTGCTATTGCACGAGGATGTGGTTTAGCTAAAACCACTGTTCCTTCTGGGAAAACCGTGCGCGTATTATCACCATCTAATTCAAGCACCGCCAAATCACAAGCCATCATCTCCTGAGGAACCAGTGAATAATTGGTTGCAGAAAACACCATACCCAGATCACAAGAGCGATACAAATACCCTAACTCTGCAGCAGACAAGACCCCTTGATCAGTATACTTAAAACGAACTTGCTCTAACCACTGCTTATTATTATCACCACCATAGACCTCGACATGGAACTCGAACCCTAAATCGGCTAAATAATTGAGCGCTAAAACCCCGAGTTCAACGGCACGCCGCGAAGTCGAAGTCCGTGCATAAAAAGCAATACGTGGAATAGCATTCAAGGGCTTATGGATTGAGGGATAATAAACTTGCTGATCCGCTGCCAACCAAAAATGGGTCGCCCAACGTCCATAACGCTCGTGCATTAACTTCTCTAGCCAAGGGCCTGCACAAATACAGTCTAAATCCTCGTGATAAGTCATTTCTGCCGCTAGACTATTACTGCCGACGGCAAAAAACGAAGGCTCATGGTCTTGCACAAAATAAAAACGCCGCTTAAAGGCAGAAGCCGCCAACACAGGCCAAATCGACTCCCAATCGGTCGCAATAATAAGATCGCCTTGAGCTTGCTTGAAAGTTTCATCCACAAAATGAATCTGTGCACTAGTGGGCTGATAGTGACGAATTAAGTCCTCATAAGCCTCCTTAGGAGTTTCATGGACTACTTGATTATGTAGCCAAATATGCTGTTGATGCCCAAATAACTCAAATAGACGTACAAAGCGGAAGATAGTCATATTACCCCCTCCACCTTGACGAGCAAAATCACAAGTTACCCAATGAATCACCAATTGGTCTTTAATAAAACTGGAGCTAGGTGGGCGTAACGACTGAGTATCAAACCTTAAGATTTGCTCTAGCGATTTATTAATTAACGCCGCAGAATGAGCTGAGGGCTTCGCTTCAGCTATCGCTGATCCGGCTAATTCAATGCCTAATTGTCTAAACTTAAGTTGATGTTGGCGAATAAAAGCCGCTTGTTCTGCTTGCGGATGCGGCCGACGACCGTCTTGATGCCCATGTGTTAGATAATGGACTAAGGGATGTAAGCCTGCCGCTTCGATATCCGAATACTCGCTTAAATACCAAGCCCCATCGAAAGCAGCACTAGGAGCTAAACGCCAATGATGCGGATTCGTTAAATAATCCTCTAAAGCAGATACCCCCTCTGGTAGCTCAGAACCTATTTGGCGCAGATAATAACGACTATCAAACAAAGGATGTGGATCTAAATGCCATTGATGGCCATATTTCAGATAATAGACCAGTGGATTTAAACCCGATTGTTTGATTTCTGGATAGGCCGCTAAATAATATTCCGCTAAAAAGAGTGGATTCGGATTTCTAAGTTCCTGCCCACCATGCTGCAAATAATGCCTAAGCGGGTTGATTTTCTGTTGCTTAACATCAGCCGCAACATCGGGATATTGCTCAAGATACCATTGCACATCCAACAATGGATGGGGTTGATGGTTAAGCTTTACACCTTTATTGAGGTAATGGACTAACGGGTTTTCAGCCGTCGTCTGTAAATCTAAATTTTGCTTGAGATACCAGCTTGGATTAAATAGGATATTAGGCTGATAACCCTGCTTGGCACCCGTCCAATAATAATGTTCAACTAATGATTGATTAAGCTGCGTGACTTCTGGATAACTCGCCCGATAAAAATCTGCATCGAATAAGCCACTATTCTTAATTAATTTAAAAATAGGCTTAAGACTTTTAATCTCAGTATCACGATTGAGAAACTTTAAAAAATCTTTAGGACTCTTAGCAATAGGAGTCTCAACTGAGCGCCCCTTCGATTCTGTTAAGGTAATTAACTTTACATGTAGAGCGCCGCTCTCTTTAACGAGTAAACTGTGCCTAGCCTCCAATGCTTTATTAGCTAACTCAAGCTCATGATTTTTTTCAGCCGCCGCCACTAACTGCTTGTGTTTAAGCTCAAGTTGCTGCTGATATTGCGTATCAAGCTGCTGGATTTGTTTATTGTGATGCTCAGTCCGTAGTCTTAATAATTGCTCTTTAGCCTGAAGAATGGCCGCGTGTTCTAATTCAGTAGTGTGTCGATCCTGAGCCTGTACACGCTTAAGATGCTCAAGATAATCGGTATGCTGTACTTGAGCTTGCTGGCGTTGCTGAAGATTTAACTGCTCTTCTGCAAGTAGCACTTTGGCGTAATACGCAGAATCCTGATTAAACTGCTGGCGTAACTTTAATAACCCCTGCCAAGCCTCTGTAGACCGATCCCCTTCGACTAACAGAAGTAACCACTCATAGGCCTGCACAATTGACTCAGAAAATTCAGCCGACTGCTTTAATTCCGCTAAACTAACTGAGTTATGCTTTTGATCTTCTTGTAAATAGCGCTCAATTTCTAATGCTGACAAGATCGACTGACGCGGAAAAGTAAAATCAATTTGCGCTTGCATTGACCTTACAAAACCTTGCCAATCCTGCATCAATTGTTCATAGCTTAAAAAAGCAATCGGATAATCTTGCGCATAATAAACAGCATCTAAGACATGCCTTAACCAAACTAAGCCCCCTTTGGCCAACGGAAAACCGTCCCGCTTCTTTAAAGATTGTGCAACCTCTAAAGGATTCCGAACCGGAATCATCACAAAAGGCTTAATCGCTAAATCTTTAAGAAGGTCAAACCAAAAAGGTAGAAATCGACAGATACGTGGATCTTTAATCACAAACAAAGAAGATTCAGCAAAATCCTCCTGTATGATCTCGCTAATAATTTTCTTATACTTAATAGCCTCAGCTGAGGCATACCAAGCGGGATTAAACTCCGACCAATCACTCCAAAACGAACCGGCTGATGCCAGCAGAGCATCATGCTCTACCATTAAATCCACCGACTCCCAAAAACCAGTCTCATTATTATTTGGTAAAGCAGGCGCCAAACGCTTCGGTAAATCGGCCCCCAATAGAGAAAACACGCGAGTTAAAGCCGAAGTGCCGCTGCGGTGCATTCCAGCGACTAAAATAGCATTTTTATTATCAACTGCCATTAAAACACACCGTTAGACTTTAAAAATTCATTACCCAAATACAAACGATGAGCAAGTTTATAAAGCTTTAAATCATGCTCATTTAATAAAACAAGTTTATTCAGCGTTGCTTTATTAATGGCTTGATAAGAATAATCCCCCAGATTAACTGATTTATCCAAGCTTAAATGACTGCCCAGCATACTATTCAAAGTTAATAGAGAAAGCCCCATATATTCCTGAAAACCCACAAAACTTAAATGATCTTGAATATTTTTACGTGCTTCCTCTACACGTCGATCAAAATCCTCGTTGTATCGTAGATTAGGGTGAGTTGAAAAAATCTTACAGTAATAATTATCGAACTCCCAATGATAATCATTGGCAAAAAATTCATTAATATCTTGATAAGAGCGGATGCGCTCTCCAACCTCACCTTTATCAACACGAGCTAAATGATAAAAGTGCGAAATCGTTCGTGTAATCGGGTGACGTAAGAAAGTGATATAAGCAAAACGGTCGCCACTCTCATCGAGAGCCTTACCAATATTTCCATAAAGCCATTTATTAGGATGACCATAAATAACATCATGTTTATTACGATCATACCGTTTCCAGTCTTCCTCACCATACACAAACAAAGTAGAAAAGGCTGTCTCATTCATCACGGCTTCTTTTAGAGTCCCCCCTGCTGTTTTTGTCAAATGGATAAAAACCAGCTTATCGAACTCTTGCCCGCGTATTTTAAACCTTGCCATGCTTTTCCTTACAAGCCCACTGCTTTCGCTGCTACTGCAATTTGATAGATAATTTGCACTAAATCTTTGGTAAATTGCATATCTTTAGTATCCAAGCGCGGATACACCATGATTTGATCACCCGCAGCAACTGATGGATTACTCCCCATAATCACTTTTCCATTCGGCTTCACAACCATGAGCGTGTCTTCATTAGCCCGCTCCGTGAATCCCCCTGCTTGTGCAATATAATCTTTCAAACTGGCATTCGCTGCATACACCACGGATTGCGGTACTTGGACTTCGCCGCTGATCATTACTACATCACTTTTGGGTGGAATGACAATAATATCACCATCCTCCATGCGAATATTGGCGACCTTGCCCCGATCCGAAACCACAATTTTACCTTCGGGACGCACGGTACTAGCCCGCTCCACAAACTTCAAAATCAACTCTGCTTCTTTTGCACGAATCGCCGCCTCCCCATCTGAGCTTGCAGGTGCGGTTAATACGCTCCGCTCTAAGCGCCGTAAAGATTCCTCAATATTCTTTTTCTGTTCTAAAGCAACACTTTTACGCTTGATATAGATATTGCCAATATCGGCCTCATTCGGGTCCACAGAAACATAATCTAAAACTTCTTGTAAACGACTACCGCGTTTGATCGCCAGATATGAATTGCCTAAATGACTCCCCTCTAAACTAATATCCATGACAGGTGTCGGTGCATCACTCACAAAACGCACGCTATCTCCGTCATATAAACGAGTACTTAAAAACTGTGCATAGGAAATATAAGAGGAATTAGGCAGGCCATCTCGTGTTCCTGAAACCGCAATATTGGTTACACTGCTATCAGGGCGCGCATATTTAATCAACTGTGCCCCATTGATACTATTACCCAAAAATTCAAAGCGATAATTATTACGGGTATCACCTTCTACACTAATCATGCTCCCTTGTGGGCGTACCACAATGGTGTCGCCATTACGGAATAATATTCTAGGTAAACTGCCATTATTCACAAAATCATATAAATCGACACTGGCTACTCGCTGCTGCCCCCGCTTAACCAAAACTTGTCGATAACTACCGCGTCGTGGATCAACTCCACCCGCTTGATGTAAAAAAGCTAAGACACTATCGTCCGG
>JBJOOT010000016.1:0-30015 GCA_046051185.1 Pseudomonadota bacterium
CATTCAGCGATTGATCCCAATCCGCTGGATCATAGTCTTGCAGCCGATGGCGGTTATCAACCGCAGCATTATTAATCAAAACTTTGATCGTACCGTGGGCATCCACCGCTTGTTGTAAAGCTACTTTTAGCGCAGCAATGTCGATAATATCGCAGAGAATAAAAAGAGGGCGCACCCCGTATTTAGCCTCCATCGCATCACAAAATTCGCTGGCATCGGTGCGTTGTACAAAGGCGACTTTGGCACCTTGTTGTAAAAAGCCCTCCGTTAAAGCTGCTCCAATCCCCGAGCCACCGCCGGTAATAAATACACTGGCACCTTGCAAATCGGCAAAAGTATAAGAGGGCAAAGCAGAAGAAGTTTGAGTCGTCATAAAATCTCCGAGTCCAGTGGATTAATTAATAGCATTAATATGCTTCGCCAAGCGGCGTATCATCAAGTACATTGGGTAAATTAGCATCCAAATAGATGCACTCATAGATGAACTCACCAATAGCCAATACTTCAAGTTTAACGATATAAAGATATAACTTAAGTGTATTTGCCAAATCTATTCAGTTAACGAACACTAAACTTCTTCTTAAATTAAGGCTACTTAGACAACGAGATTATGGGTATTTTTATTTTCATCGCTAGTTTGTTAGCACTGGCTTGGTTCTGGCAAGATAGCCTGAAAAGTCGTGAGCGGGCGATGCAAGCGGCGGCGCTGGCTTGTCGGGAAATCGGGGCGCAATTACTGGATCAAACGGTAGCTTTAAAAAAAATTAAGCTCGCACGCACCGAATCGGGGCAGGTTAATTTGCGGCGTATTTATGAATTTGAATTTAGCTTAGCAGGATATGAGCGCTTGCACGGGCGAGCTTATGTGCTAGGGCAAAAGCTAGAGCAAATTCAATTGGATCGTGCTGAAGGCATGGTCATTGATCTAAAAAGCCAGTCAGATTCTTGATACAATCCTTCTTCATTCAGTTTTAGAGGCCAGCTTCATGCAAGTTACGCTCGCTAATCCCCGTGGTTTTTGTGCGGGAGTGGATCGTGCTATTGAAATAGTGGATCGTGCTTTAGAAGTTTTGGGTGCACCGATTTATGTGCGTCATGAGGTCGTGCATAATCGCTTTGTAGTCAATAATTTGCGTGATAAAGGGGCAGTCTTTGTGCAGGAGCTAGACGAAGTTCCAGACCATGCCACCGTGATTTTTAGTGCTCACGGGGTTTCGCGGGCAGTGCAAGAACAGGCCAAACAACGGGGTTTGAAAGTATTTGATGCCACTTGCCCTTTAGTGACTAAAGTCCATGTCGAAGTCACACGCTATAGCCGTGAAGGCCGCGAGACGATTCTGATTGGGCATAAAAATCACCCCGAAGTCGAAGGCACAATGGGGCAGTATGAAACTCGTTTTGGGGGGCAAATCTATCGAGTGGATTCACCCGAAGAAGTGTCTGCTTTAGAAGTGAATAATCCTGAAAAGCTGGCTTTTGTGACCCAAACCACTTTATCGGTCGATGATGCGGCAATTGTGATTGATGCTTTGCGTACTAAATTCCCTGCGATTGTGGGGCCACGTAAAGATGATATTTGTTATGCCACCCAAAATCGCCAAGATGCCCTGAAAATGCTCGCGGAAACTTGTGATTTAGTCTTAGTCGTAGGCTCGCCAAATAGCTCCAATTCTAATCGCTTGCGTGAATTAGCCGAGAAGCGCAATACGCCCGCTTATTTAATTGATGATGCCGACGATATTCGCCCTGAATGGTTAGAGGGCGTAGAGCGGATTGGCTTAACTGCTGGCGCTTCAGCCCCTGAAGTCTTAGTGGATGGTGTGCTAGCGCATTTGCAGCAGCTTGGGGCAACGGTAGAAGTACAAAACTCAGGGATTACTGAGAATATTTCGTTTGTATTGCCGCGTGAATTGCGGAGGGTTTGAGCTTTAAGGCAAAGCAAGTCACTTACTTTGCCTTCAGTCATTGGGTTTTAAAGTTTACTCAATAAAACCTGATCAGGATAACCATCGGCTGGCAAACCCAATTGCTGCTGGATCATTCGTACAGCATTACGGGTATCTTCCCCAATAATTCCGTCGATCTTACCCACCGGCAAACCACGCGCTGCCAATTGTGCTTGCAACTGCCGAACTTGAGGGATCGACAGTTTTTGCACCGGCGCATGACCTGCATATAAAGGCTTAGCCCCCGCAAAGCGCGTCGCTAAATAAGCCGCAGTGGTTGCATAGACGGTGGATTCATTCCATTGGCGAATGGCGTCAAAGTTGGCAAAAGCTAGAAAAGCAGGGCCATTGCGCCCCATCGGTAATAATAAAGCGGCCTGACCATTCGGGCGCAAAGGATCGCCATCGGCTTCAGTGACTCCCATCGCTGACCATTCGGATAAAGGCAAGCGATTATCTAAACGAGCTTTTGACCAGTCCATTTCGCGGGGTAGTTTCACCTCCACTAGCCAAGGTTGCCCCGCTTGCCAACCGTGATGTCGCAATAAATTTGCCGCAGAGGCTAAAGCATCGGCTTTGGAACGAATTAAATCACGATGCCCATCCCCATCGAAATCCACTCCTTGCTGATTATAACCCGAAGGTAAGAATTGCAATTGCCCCAATTCACCCGCCCAAGCCCCCCGCATACTTGCAGGGGTTTGATCACCTTTTTGGACAAGCCACAGGGCATGGATTAATTCAGGGTGAAAACGCTCAGGGCGACGACAATCATAAGCGAGGGTTGCTAATGAGCGGAGTGTAGGAAAATCCCCCGTGACTGCCCCTAAATCTGTTTCTAAAGCCCATAAAGCCGTTAGCATCGGGGCGGGTACACCATATTCCTGCTCAATCCGTTGGAAGAGCTTGGCATTGGCCTGCATTTGCTTGTGGCCATTCGATAAGCGATAACTAGAAACTTTCTTGCCAGCAAACTCCAAAAAGGTTTGAGCAAATACTTCTTGGGAGCGATCCCGTTGAATGACGCTTTGATCGAGGGTAATGCCATTTAAAGAATTATTTACCACCTCAGCGGAGAGACCAGTGCCGATAGCTTCTTGCTTAAAATTATTTAGCCATGTGCCAAAATCTTGTGTATTTCGACACTCTGCCCAAGCTGTGCTTCCATAGCAAACACTAGCCAGCAGTAAACCATATGTAAACTGACGCATAGTTAGCCTTTATTCGTATCCATAAGAATAGGATGAGTATAGCAACAGACGGTGAAAGCGCTGTTTGTCCTTGCTAAGATCAAGTTTAAAGTAACGGTTTAAACTAGAAAGTTTTATAGATAGAAGCTATTTGAGGTGAATTTCGATGGCAAAGGAAACTAGAGACTCTTCGTTATTGCTCTCAGCGGTTAAGGTGAGGGCTTATTTGGCAAGCCGTCATATTTTTTCGTTGAGGGCTTTTGAAATCGCTTATGCCCAAGCGCAAGGTAGAAACCTTAACGGGACTGAGAGTACTACTCCTCGACGGGTTTGGCGGGGTTCGCCCATCGCAAAAAGTCGGGCATGGGATATTGCTAGTTTTTTGGGCTTAGACAGCCCTCTTATGTTGTTGCCGGATTCCGAATCACCATGGGAATCGCTTATTTATGATCCAGAACATCATAACAACTGGTTGACATTCTATACCCAAGAGGCAGGTGCATTTAACCTAATTGTTTTTGAAGGGGACAATCCCACCATGCCCTCTGATCAATTGGACTGTCATCCACTAAAAACCCGTTTCCATTTGGAGTTACAAGGTGATGCTGGAGATCATTTCTTGTTGGTGCTACGTTCTAGCAAGGAGTTTGTGGTGCTTGCCCCAGTCAGCCATGAAGGGCATACAAACTTTTGTACGGGTAATGATGGGCTAACTTATCCGCAACAGGGTAAGCGTTTTTCATTTGATCTTGGCGCAGGAGATGGATTCCGTGAGCTGATTGGGGTACGGGTCAAGGGATGCCTCCCGTTTGCTGCCCGCTCCCCGAAGACAGGTTATGTTACCAACCTTGCTGAACTGAACCGCTTTGCCTTGCAGGTGCAAATGGATAAGGCATTAAAGGGTAAGGTGTCGGTGGTAGTTTACCCCTTCTTCTTGTCAAATTAAGTGGGGCTGCATATGGATGCTGAGCTTCAGCAATATTGGATTGCACAAGTGGCCGAGGTTCGTGCATTGATAAGCAAGCACACTGAAGTATCTGCACCTGCAGAAACTGCCTTTGTGGTGCAAAATAGCATCACTGTTGGGGCTTCGGTGCGTGCCGTTGATCCTGTGCAACCGATGGTTACAGTCAGTACAGGGGCATTGCAATTTATTCAATCCCTATTACGGGAAGCTTGCCAAAAAGAGCATTTTTTTGTGTCCCACTCTGCCATTGATAAGCATGCTCTACTGATGGGGCTGGGATTACAGTGGATTTTGTTGCATGAGCTTGCCCATTGGTTGTTGGGGCATTGTGGGGCAAGCACTCAGCAGGGTTTAGATGAGCAAACCCAGCATTTGGTGGTGTTTGGGGATGAGGCCGTTGAGGTGCTCAGCGATGCGGGGCGGAAGTATTTGGAGTTGCAGGCCGATGGTGTGGCGTTTGAGCTGATGCTGCATTACGCCGTATTTGCGGATGAACCGACAGGTGGAGTTTGGGCATGGATTGGCTCATGGGATGATCCTAAGCTGACAGATGTGGATGTCATTACCCAAAAGATCAGGACGATTACGGTGGCTGGGGCATGTGTGGTGCTGGTGATGGAACAGATGCGGCGGGCGGCAGGTTTGAGTTCGGCTTATCCATTGCCACTGACCCGCTTGACCAATATGGTAGCAACGGCACTCCGGGTAATGTCTGACTATTTAGGGACGACGCGCGAAGTACCTGATGGGCGTTTGGTGATGGATGGCGATGCTTATCGGGAGCGTGGTGAGATATTTGCAAACTTGGAGATCGGGTTGGCAGGTGGTCTGTTGGATGCTGCTATCATTGCCAATGTGTTGAAGGTGGAGGATGTGCTGTTTGGTGGGAGTGAACTCAGTGTGGGGGAAAGCCTCACAGCCATCGACGTGTTCAGCAAAAACCTAGTCTTTTTACAGAACTTGCAACAATACATGGCAGACTTGTCCTTCTGCCCTGAACCAAAGGCATGGAATGCCGCGTCGTTTGCTGAATATATCGCCTTGCATGAGATGAAGCGGGTGGTTGATCCCGTGTTGCGGGACTATGCGTTGATTGATTTTTAAAGGCCGATTCTCAGTATGCTATACTTGTTCCATCCCCGATAGGCACGGCAGGTTTGCAGGTATGCGTGACATTTTCATCAATCCCTTCACTGATTTCGGCTTCAAAAAGTTGTTTGGGGAAGAGCCCCACAAAGATTTACTGATCAGCTTTCTCAACTCACTATTGCCGGAAAAGCACCAAATCCAAGACCTGAGCTATTCCAAAAACGAATACCAAGGGGTGAGTAGCTTAGATCGTAAGGCGGTGTTTGATCTGAATTGTGTCAGCAATACAGGTGAACGTTTTATCGTTGAGCTGCAACGGGTCAAACAGACCTTTTTTAAGGATCGTAGCGTCTATTACTCCACCTTTGCAGTGCAAGAGCAAGCTAAGCGGGGGGAGTGGAACTACCGGCTGGAACCAGTCTATACCGTCGGCATTCTTGATTTCTTGATCGATGACCCAAAAGATCGAGTAGTTTACCATGCTCAACTAAAAGATCAGGACAATGATCTATTTTATGACAAGCTGAATTTCATTTATCTGGTACTGCCGCGTTTTAACCGCACCTTATCGCGAGATATGACAGTACAAGAGAAATGGTTGTATGTGTTTCGACATTTACATGAGTTGGAAAGTATGCCTGCCGAATTGCATGAGGAGGTATTCTTTCATCTGTTCCAGATTGCCCAAATCGCTCGATTCCCCCCAGAAGAGCGGGGTTTTTATGAGCACAGCCTTAAGGAATACCGTGACTACCAGAATGGTCAGGACACTGTGCGGGAGGAGGGGCGTCAAGAGGGGATTCTCGAAGGATTGGAGAAGGGTGAACTTCAAGGTAAGCAAAAGGCAGCTCAACGCATGTTAGCTAAGGGTATGGATGTGGAAACGGTTGCTGAGTTGGTGGAGTTGCCGATTGAGGTGGTGCGGTGCTTGTGATGAGTTGATAGGTTACAAGTTGGCAAATCATGCGTAGCTGGTGTCGGAGCGTATTTTTAGTATGGCAATAAGAAAACTGCCTACCCCAGCAATGCCTGCAATTATTTGAATAAAGTTTTTAATTTTTTCTCTTAAATTCTGATCTATGCTCCAAATTAATTGAATGGTTCTGGCTATTTCGTCTGCGAATAGCCAGCATAGCCATGCTGTAAATATTAGACTTCTTTCATAAATCAATTTTTAGTCAATGACGCTATGTAAAAATAAGTCATTCCGATGACTCAACCTAGCCCCAGTAAGACTTATGCCATAACTCAAAATTGCTTAATTTTTGATTTATGAAAGAGATCTATTACAAGAAAGCATATCATAAGAATATATTTTCTGGATATTTTCATCTTGGAACATGTTGATATCGTGCGTGACCACAATTCTCACAAAACTGTGCGTCATATCGTCCAGCAACTTTGAAACTTGGGCATGTGCATCCAGGTACACGACAGGCATAACCTGCCATTTCCGCGTTCTCGGTATGAGCATGATCTTGTGTGTGCGAATTATGGTGATTCAAGCAAGTACAGCTATCCTTGTGATCGTTCATGATTTCCAACCTGTTTGGTTATTAATTAGAATGATGATCCTGTTTTAATATATTGCCATGTTCCTTCTGACCAAGCTTCAACCCATTTTCTGGCTCTTTCCAAGCTAGTTACTGCGCTTTGGTCTGCGAAACAGACTTTGTAGCCACCACGGTCAGATGATAGTCTGTGTGTTTCATGTAGACCTTCTGGGCGTCCGTTGTAATTTGGAGTACTAATAATATCTATCTCATAGGATTGCCCAACCTTCACAAAGTTAAACTCAAAATAAGCCTGTCCGTCATTCGTTCTGTAAATGTCATTGATAGCCATAATTCCTCCGTCTACTCAAAATGTCTCTCCCGTTCGGAGATATTTCCATACCAGTTCAGCCCATTCGCGTGAAAACTCTCTAGCTTTATCTAAATCAGTGACATCACTAGGGTTTCCAAAGCATATCCTATAGCCATTGCAATTAGATATGCTTTGATGCGTGTCTGTAGGAGATAATAATTTCCCCATATATTCTGAGGTCTCGATAATGTCTATCTCATATATTAGTCCAACTTTAACTATGTTAAACTTAAAAGAAGTACGTCCGTCACTTGTTTGGTAGGCGATACTTGTTTCGTTGGCGACTTCTTTTATAGCTTGCATTAAAGACTATCCAATAAATGGAATACCTAAGGCGGCTAGTGCAGCACTAATAGCCAGTCTAGTACCCCATCCCATTTCTTTTTGGCGTTGGTCTTCAAATTTTACTCCGGTCTGAATATATTTCCATGTCATTTCTGCCCATGTTTCTGAGTATTTTCTTGCTTTATCTAAATCACTAACAACACTGGGGTCTGCAAAGCATATCTTGTAATTATCCCTAACTTGGATTCTGTGTGTGCTGTGTAAGTCACTGGATCGGTTTCCATAGCTAGGTGAGCTAGTTATATATACATCAAAATAAGAACCGGCATTGATAAAATAAAACTCAAAGAAAGCGCGTCCATCATTTGTTCTATATGTATCTTTCATATTGACCTAATTATCTAACTAAATTGGTTGAGTAATAACGTTTTTTAATAAATCACCATGCCCGCCACAATCGTGACATGTATAGTTATATTTTGGTGGTTTTTCTTCTTCAATTTTTTGCCAAACAGAATCAAAATTAAAAGCTCTTGGGTTGTTAATTTCCTTAAAAAGCCTGTTTTCATAGTTTGGATTGATTCTTAGTTGAACAAGGTTTCTTTCCCATCTGTTCCCATACCACTTGGAAAACTCAACATTTTCACTTTTTATGTGTAGTATTGACAGGGCTATCATTCCTATTACCGAGTTAAGATAATGAGTTTGAAATGAGTTGCTTCCCTGAGAAGTTACAATGTTTTGATAACCCATGTCATATTGTTTATACCTTGGAGATACCGCGCAACGGTGACAGGCAGGTGTGATTCCTGGAATATTAAAAGTTATTTCTGCACCTCTGGCCTTTTCATACATGATGGCGAATATTGCTGGGATTTTATATTTCAAAGAAAACAAGTTGCCACGCTTTTGGGCGTTAAAATCATCTGTCATCATTAGAAGTAGGCTGGCATCACTTATAATGTCGGTCACTTCTATTTCGGATATTTCGAGGAAATTTTTATTGACAGGTATTACCTGAATAGAGGGGTTGATACGCCGTAGTGTATTACTGAGTGCATCTACTTTGGGCTTGCCGATGTCGTCTATATAATAACCTTGTGTCGCTAGGTTGGTATCGCTAACAACATCAAAATCAATAATGGTTAGTTTCCCTATCCCAGTTCTTACTAGATCTTCGCAGATCCCATAAGCTCCACCCACGCCAACAACAACAATATGAGACCTAGAAATAAGAGCGGTATCAACGGAGCCAGACAGCCGTTCTGTAGAAAATCCTGATCCTGATCGAACGTTATGTTGTTGCTGGCAGGTCGATTGTTTTTTTTTCTGCATCTTCTGAGTCCTTCGACTTGCTATCTTCGCCAAGAACCACGAGGTTTAGTTTTTTGTAGTTTTCTTCACGGCCTCGCTCTGCCATATATGGAAAAATTTCTAGTTTTCCTCCATCGTTCGTTGAGTAAAGAATTGGAACCAAAAATTTATCAAGGGCAGGAATTGCGGAGAAAATCGCTTTTATATAACCTATATCACCAGTGTTTCTACCCCAATCTCCGCTAAGTCTGGAGACTTCTCTGGGATGAGAGTGAACGAATCCTAATAACGCAAGACCATTTTTATCCCATTCTTCCTTGATAACTTTATTTAAAAACTTTACATCAGGGTCATAACCAGCAGCGAAGCCAGATCCACTGCTATCAAACACAAACTTTTTGACAATATAATCATCCCGACTACCGAGCAATATACCACCTGTCTCAGCCTTTAATTTGCCCACAGTTTGAATAATAGTGTCGTAAGCTTCTTTGGTGAAGCACATATCCATGATTTTCCCCTATGAAACAGTTCTCTTTTCCCACAATGATTCCGCCCAGTCACCCGCCATGAATCGAGCAGTATTAATGTCTCTTGGTTTTTGGCTTAATGCAATTATTAAATCACCTTCAGGTGATTTGTTACAAGAATTCTGTATGAGTTGTTTATCTATTTCTCTTGGGGAGTAAATAACATCAATTTCAAAGAAGTCTCCGGCACGTCTAAAGTTGAAAGAGAAATGGGCTTTACCATCTTTGGTTCTATAAATATCTGATTCCATAGCGTTATTTACCTAAGAAATAAAGAACAACAATTATAAAGATGATAATCCCTAACCATCCACCCCCATCATTTCCATTGGGGGATGATGAGCTTTTCCACCTACTAGGATTGTGAACCACCTTTAACTCTTTTCGCAGTAAGAACCAACCCTTTACTTTTAAAACAGATTAAAGGGTTGGTTAATTCTAGTTAATCCCTTTACCGCCATCCACCGGGAGGGATTTCTTCGCCACCTCGCCATCCACCAGGGGGAATTTCCTCACCACCAAAAAATCCTTTCTGAATATCCATAGTCTCTACCTCTCTTCGGTTGATTATGTGGAAAAATTGATTGTGACACACACATTTGTGAAATTGGTAAAACAGAAAGACACTCAAAAAACTGTAGCTTTTTCGTATGCCAAGCTTCTAGCTGTACCATAAAAAATTACAATATAAAAGACCTACCGAACCTAACAAACTTAACTTATTGCCAGTCACAAACTATTACTTCTATCGTATTTCTAAAAATCTGAACGCCTTTGATGGTAAACAAGCAAAAGCTTTATAGCAAAGTGAAAATTCTCACATTTCCTTATCTTGCAGGCCGAGTTCAGGCAACGCATTTAGCAGGCCAAACAGGTACAGCAGGCGTTCTGTTCTGACATTGCCTAAGCGCTTTTTCATCGAGCTAAATAGATTATTTGCATACCCATCGTCGATACCTAAATCAAAATTAATATTTTTTATTACTTTTCCTCTGGATTTATAGACTAGAACTTCCCGTTCTTTTTCAGAAAGGCTTTGCACAATAGGTGAGACAAATTGGCGCAATGAATCGGCAAACACTAAATGATGGAATAGGTAAGTAAAATTGAGTAGCAACGCCAATACATTCTGTTTCAAGACATGGAATTCGGCATCCTCCTTGAAGCTAATCACACTCATACCTGCTGCACCGCGCTCTTCTAGTAATGGTATCGATAGCGCGTTTAGGATGCCGTACTTTTCCTTGGCCAAACGGATTAGCCCGACCTCATCCGCGCTAAGCTGTCCAGATAATTCATGTTCCCGCCAGTCCATCGGAGCAGTTTCACCACTGAGCACCCGACGTATCGTGAAATCGTGACGATCTAGCCGCTCACGTTCATAGTGCTCCAAAAAATCTAAGGGATAAGAATTGGTATATAAGAAAACGGCAGGTAACTTAGGCAACAGTTCCCATTGGATACGTGGGACAAATGTGTAGGTTGCTCCATCGAATCCCAACTGACGTATGTAATCGCTATATACTACAAAACGCCCTTCCAGTGAATCCGCTGCACACATCGCATGGGTATAACGTCCCAACAGCTCAAAATAGTTCATATACTCCCTCTCCTTGCTAACCTATGAACTAGTGAGTTTCCTAACCCACTAGTTCGCATCATAACAGTGTGCTTAACCTCCGCGTGTCAGCACCAAAAAATTCAATCCACCCCGGAAATGTCGCTGATGTGCCTCCTGTACCTGAAAGCCCACCTGCCGCACTTGCCCAACCAAGGTGTCCATCTCCACAAAATGGGCATTTGGGTGAGTTGCCAATTGCATATTGTAAGCACGGTAGGCGGCAAAAGCGGGGTGTGCCAGCAATTCTTGCTCCACATCTTTTGCTAATTGCTCAACTGGTAATTGCCGGTTAGGTGTTGCTAACACAAAGGTTGCTTGCGGGGCAAGCATCCGATGAATCGCTCCTAGTACCTGTTCTGGCTCAGGCCAACTGTAGTAGCTCTGAATGGAAACACCAGCAGTGAAACTATCGGCTGGCATGGATTCAATGGCACTACATTTCACAACAAAACGTGGATGTTGTATCTGTTGCAATAAGCGTTGTGCCGCTACAACCATAGCCTCTGAAAGATCGACACCCGTATAAGAGAACACCCGTCCATCAGCAGCCAAAAATGGGGCAATTTTTGCACTACCACAGCCACAATCTATAACAGATCCTCGTAAATGCAAACAAGCCTCTTTATAAACAGTGAGTTGCATAGAGGTGGTGACTGCTGCGAACAATTCTGCGTAGTTGTCCCAAGCACTATTTGGATAAAGATTGCTGCTCATAAAGTTAGCTCCCCCAATGTTGCAAAAATGTCGGTATCACTTCCTGTACCCTGCATTCCAGCAGGGAAAAACGGAACTGTGTGCCATAGTGGTAGCCGATATCATCCAACAGAATCTTGGCTTGAGTTGTTTTCTGATACAGCTTGACGTTTTTGTCACGAATAATGAATATCAACGAATCAATTTCATACCTGACGGCAATTTCGTAATAGGTATAAAAGTAAAGAGGCAGGATCCCCCGCGCGGCGGGGGAAATAGCAAACTTACTAGATTCGGCAACCCGTAGCCCTTGTGAGCGCAGCTTGTCGATTTCAGGTTGGATAATCTCGTCAGCGGGCAACCCTAGTGGCCCATCAAACACAATTCGCCCCGTGCTGGTCACAGTGCCATGCTGATCCTGACCATATAAGACACAAGCATTACCATCATAAATATCATCTTGAAAGTAAGTCACTGCTGGGTACAGAGGCATATACTCACCTGCTCTCAGTGCCCAGATTTGTCTGAACTCATATTCCTCAGTTGCTACTCGTAAGTGGTTGGGTACTAACGATAACGGTATGGTTGGTTTTCTGACGACCATAAAATGGATCTCCCTTAAGAATGTTTGGGTGATCCAAGCGCTTGGATAATCTCGTGTATACAGGATGAATTATGCGTGGTGTGGTGAGGTTGGAAATTGGACTTAAGCGATAGTTAAAAGAGCTACCCTGAGGTTTCCCCTGCTTTTTTACTAAGGTTGGGATAGGTTGCTCGATGAGTTTTCATCTGATTTTATGGCTAAAAGACTAGTTCGCTGAGTCAATTTGTAAGTGCTAAACATTGCGATTGTAAAGCGATACTCTTCTAGAGTGAACTCCTACTAATGCCTGACCCTCAATGTGTTATACTTGTTCTATCCCTCATTGGCATGGTAGGCAAATAGGTATGCGCGACGTTTTTATCAACCCCTTCACCGATTTTGGCTTCAAAAAGTTGTTTGGGGAAGAACCTCATAAAGATTTGTTGATCAGCTTTCTCAACTCACTATTGCCTGAAAAGCATCAAATCCAAGACCTTAGCTACTCCAAGAATGAATACCAAGGTGTGAGTAGTTTAGACCGTAAGGCGGTGTTTGATCTAAACTGCATCAGCCATTCGGGGGAACGTTTCATTGTTGAGCTACAACGGGTCAAGCAGACCTTTTTTAAAGACCGCAGCATCTACTACTCCACCTTTGCAGTGCAGGAACAAGCTAAGCGGGGGGAATGGAATTACCGCTTGGAGGCGATTTACACGGTTGGCATTTTGGATTTTCTGATCGACGATCCGAAAGATCGGGTAGTTTACCATGCTCAACTAAAAGATCAGGACAACGATCTGTTTTATGACAAGCTGAACTTCATTTATCTGGTGCTGCCACGTTTTAACCGCCCCTTGTCCCGTGACATGACGGCGCAGGAGAAATGGTTGTATGTGTTTCGGCATTTACATGAACTGGAAAGCATGCCAGCCGAGTTGTATGAGGAGGTATTCTTCCATCTATTCCAGATTGCTCAGATTGCTCGGTTTCCGCCAGAAGAGCGGAGTTTTTATGAGCATAGTCTCAAGGAATACCGTGACTATCAGAATGGGCAGGACACAGCGCGGGAAGAGGGACGGCAAGAAGGGATGGCTGAAGGTTTAGAGCTTGGTAAGCAGCTGGGGCTGGAGGAAGGTGAGCTACAGGGAAAACAAAAAGCAGCTCAACGTATGTTAGCTAAGGGGATGAATGCGGAAATGGTTGCTGAGTTGGTGGAGTTACCTATTGAGCTGGTCAGGCAGTTGTAGTCTCAGTTTTGGCGTGACCAAAAAACACAGAAGGGAGAGCAGCGACTACTACTGCCCCCCCTCATATACTAATAGCTAGCGTTTAGTTCTCTTCACCGCGCTTTAACTTCCAAATATCACGATTGTATTCAAGCATGGTGCGATCTGTAGAGAAGAAACCACTGCTGGCGGTATTGAGAATGCTCATACTGGTCCAATGCTCTTGATCTTGCCAAGCGCTTGAGACGCGCTCTTGAGCATCAATATAGCTACGGAAATCAGCTAAAGTCATCCAAGGGTCATTAGAGCTGAGCAGACTATGGATAATAGGATCAAAAATACCGGGTTCGAAGGAATTAAAATGCCCACAACTCAATAATTGCATGACGGTTTTTAAGTCGGCATCCTGTTCGACGATTTCCCACGGACGATAATGTGAGCGTAAGTCTTTCACTTCCTGTTCACGTAGGCCAAAGAGGAAGAAATTCTCCTCACCGACGGCTTCCAGAATCTCAATATTCGCACCGTCATAAGTCCCGATAGTGAGTGCACCGTTCATCATGAATTTCATATTCCCAGTACCAGAGGCTTCTTTACCGGCAGTAGAAATTTGCTCCGATAAATCAGCCGCAGGGGCGATGATTTCCATGCTAGAAACACGATAGTTCGGCAGGAACGCCACTTTTAAGCGCTTACCCACTTCAGGGTCATTATTCACCAGATCTGCGACACTATTGATGAGCTTAATAATACTCTTCGCCATGACATAACCGGGTGCTGCTTTACCGCCAATCAGCACACAACGATTGGCCCAGTTGGCTACATGGCCTTGTTTAATCCGTGCATACAGATGAATTACATGCAAAATATTCAGTAATTGGCGCTTATATTCATGAATCCGCTTTACTTGAATATCAAATAAAGCGTGTGGATCAAAATCGACTCCACATTCAGCTTTAACTAATTGGGCTAACCGTTGTTTATTCGCTAATTTCACCTCACGCCAAGCTTGATGGAAGGCTGTATGTTGTGGCTCAGCAAAAGGTTTTAAGCGCTCCAATTGATCCAGCTGAGCTACCCAAGTCGTACCAATGGTTTGATTGATTAAGGCCGCTAAACCCTGATTGGCATTCGCTAGCCAACGACGAGGCGTGACCCCATTGGTTTTATTATTGAATTTCTCAGGCCATAATTCATAGAAATCATGGAAAAGGTCTTTGACTAATAATTCCGAATGCAGTGCCGCCACGCCATTAATCGAGAAGCTGCCAACTATGGCCAGCCATGCCATGCGTACTTGCCGCACGGGTCCTTCTTCAATAATCGACATCCGCCGTTGCCGATCCGTATCGCCCGGCCAACGCATAGAAACTAAGCGGAGGAAACGCGCATTGATTTCATAAATGATTTCTAATAAGCGTGGCAGTAGCTTTTCAAATAAATGTACCGGCCAACGCTCTAAAGCCTCAGGCAATAAAGTATGGTTAGTATAGGCCATACATTGTGAAGTAATTTCCCAAGCCTGATCCCAACCTAATTGCTTTTCATCAATCAATAAACGCATCAATTCAGCAACAGCAATGGTCGGATGCGTATCATTCATTTGGAACACATGCTCAGAGGCGAATTGGCTGTAATCATGCTCGGTATGATCACGTTCCCAAATTCGAATCGCGTCTTGTAAGCTGGCAGAGGCTAAGAAATATTGCTGGCGTAGGCGCAGTTCTTTACCGTTTTCGCTACTGTCATTAGGATAGAGCACCATTGAAATATGCTCAGCATTATTTTTAGCTTGTACGGCTTCAGTGTAATCGCCTTCGTTGAATTCTTGTAAATTGAATTCATCAGTTGCACTCGCTTTCCACAAGCGCAAGGTATTCACGGTTTTATTTCGATAGCCTGCAATCGGCATATCAAACGGAATAGCTAACACATCTTCCGTATCCACCCAACGAGTACGGATTTTATTTTCAGCATCACGATAGGTTTCACTGCGCCCGCCAAACTGAATGCGTTGCACATATTCAGAGCGCTCAATTTCCCAAGGATTTCCATCGCGTAACCAATGATCTGGCTCTTCTGTTTGATAGCCGTTTTCAATGCGCTGACGGAACATGCCATATTCATAGCGAATCCCATAACCGACGACAGGTAGGCCTAAACTAGCACAGCTATCCATAAAGCAAGCAGCTAAGCGACCTAAACCTCCATTACCTAAACCCGCATCAGGCTCTTCAGAAGCTACTTCTTCTAAAGAAGTGCAATAGTTATAGAGGGCAGTTTTAACATTTTCATCAAGATCCATATTCAATAAGTTATTGCTGAGCGAACGCCCAATCAAAAACTCAAGAGACATATAATAAGCGCGACGAGTACCGGGCTTAAGATGCTCAGCCCAAGTATGACGCCAATCCACCATTAAGCGGTCACGAATGGTATAAGCAAGGGCATTGTATAAATAGACGGAGGGGCAGCCCTGAAAGCGCCCTAAGTGATAAGAAAGATAGCGTTGAAAATCGCTACCAATCGCTTCTGCATCATTACTCAACGGGTCAAGTTCGACCGGAAGAAAGGGAATTCGATTACTGGGATGGGTAGTCATCTACCTGAAACTCCTGTTTGCCTGTCCAAACTAAGATTAGTTATTACTTAGTTATTTCGATAAAGTTCTAAATAGCGTTGTGCACTCTGTTTCCAAGCAAAATCAGCTTTAAGTGCATTGCGTTGTAGGGAGCGCCATAATTTGGGTTCTTGGGTAAATAAGCGTAATACCCACCATAAAGTTCCCAATAAGGCTTGGCTGTAAGGCTGATAAAAGACAAAGCCATTGGCAGTATCAGCTGCAATATTTTCATCACTGGCATTGATAACCGTATCAGCTAAGCCACCCGTATGGTAAACCACGGGCAGGCTTCCATAATTTAGGCTGTACATTTGATTTAAGCCGCAAGGTTCAAAGCGCGAAGGCATCAGGAAAATATCACAGCCCGCCTCCAACAAATGTGCAAGTGCTTCGTTATAACCGATATACACCATCACGCGCCCCGGATAGCGTGCCGCTAAATCACATAAAGCTTGTTCATAGTGATAATGGCCACTACCAATTAAAACGAAAGCCGCATCGGTTTCTGCAAGGAGAGGGTGAATACTCTCCATTACCATATCCACACCTTTTTGCTCAACTAAGCGGCTCACCATACCTAATAAAGGCCGTGCCAATTGCTCTTCAGTTGGGTTTTGCCCAAAGCGCTCTAAGAGTGCTTGTTTATTGGCGAGTTTGCCTTTACGCACATCACGGATACCATAGTTTTGTACCAAGTATTCATCCGATTTAGGATTCCAAATCTCGGTATCAATCCCATTGAGAATGCCATGTAATTTATAACTGCGTGAGCGTAAGAAACCATCTAGGCCATAGCCAAACTCGGGGGTGCAAATTTCTTTGGCATACGTGGGGCTAACCGTAGTGACACTATCAGCATAAGCAATCCCCGCTTTCAGCATCGAAAAGCCACCATAAAATTCCACACCTTCACTCGACCACCAATGCCAAGCTAATTGCAGTTGATTATAAACCGCATGCGAAAAATGCCCGCCATAAGCGAGATTATGAATGGTAAATACGCTCCGTGGACGTGGATAGACCTCTTCTAGCAATGCCGGAATCAAACCCGTTTGCCAATCATGCGCGTGGACTACCTCAGGTCGCCAGTTAAGGTTTAAAGCATCACCCGCTAAGAGAGCGGCCGCCCGCGAAAAGACGGTAAAACGTTCAGCATTATCCGGCCAATCATAGCCATCAGGATGCATATAAGGATTGCCAGAGCGCCCAAATAAAGCTCCGCATTCCACCACCCAAATAGGGAAGGGAAAGGCTTCATGCGAGCCTTCAAGAATATAGACCGTATGTACACGCCCAGCCCCTTGGATCTGTAAAGAACCAAGATTACGTAAATTTTGTAGTTTACCCATCATGTCATAATAACCGGGCAAGAGTAAGCGCACATCTGCCCGCTCTGCGTGTAAAGCCCGTGGTAAACCATAAGCAACATCAGCGAGGCCACCCGTTTTAATTAACGGATAGGCTTCGCTGGCAGCGAATAAAACTTTTAATGCCATTAATCTGTCTCGCGAATAGGTTTCTTACTCAGTACTTGAACTTCTTCCTCAAGCTCGGGGGTTACAACCTGTTCAGGCGCTTCAGGAATAGCTTGCAAGAAAACTGCCGCTAAAGGAGGGAGCGTTAATTCAATAGAATGTTCAAAGCCCATGTGTGGATGGTTTTGAACGGCTAAACGACCCGCATTACCGCAATTACTACCACCGTAATATTCACTGTCGGTGTTTAGAATTTCTTGATAAGCCTGTGCAGCAGGTACACCTAGGCGATAACCTGCACGGGGAACAGGGGTGAAATTCAGTGCAATCACCAACGGACGCTGTTTATCTTCACCATAGCGGACTAGGCTCAATAACGAGCGCTCAGCATCATCACAATCAATCCAGCGGAAACCCTGTGGATCGTGATCAAATTGGTGTAAAGCAGGGTTATGACGATAGACCTTATTCAGATCGCGGATCAATATTCCTACAGCTTGATGTGCTGGGAAGTTAAGTAAACCCCAGTCAAGCTCCACCGCTTCATTCCATTCCAACCATTGCCCAAATTCACCGCCCATGAACAAAAGCTTTTTGCCCGGATGCGCATATTGCCATGCATAAAATAAGCGCAGATTCGCAAAACGCTGCCAATAATCACCGGGCATTTTACCAAGCATACTGCGCTTCATGTGTACAACTTCATCATGCGACAAGGGCAAGACAAAGTTTTCTGTCCACGCATACATTTGGCTGAAGGTGAGCTTGTTTTGGTGATATTTGCGAAAAATAGGGTCAAGTGCAATATAGCTCAAGCTATCATTCATCCAGCCCATATTCCATTTCATGGAAAAGCCTAAGCCACCCATTTCAATGGGGCGTGAGACCGCAGGCCAAGTGGTTGATTCTTCTGCCACGGTAACAACACCAGGAAATTGCCCATGTACGATGAGATTTAGTTCACGCAAAAAGGCAACAGCCTCAAGATTTTCTCGTCCACCATATTGATTGGGAATCCATTGTCCGGCGGGGCGTGAATAATCCAAATACAACATAGAGGCGACGGCATCTACCCTAAGACCATCTAAATGGAATTCTTCCATCCAATACAAAGCATTAGCAATTAAGAAGTTACGGACTTCATTGCGTCCATAATCAAAAATCAAAGTACCCCAGTCTTGATGTTCGCCTTTGCGGGGGTCGGCATGTTCATATAAAGCTTCGCCTGTAAAACGTGCAAGCGCAAAATCATCTTTGGGGAAATGAGCAGGCACCCAATCAAGCAGAATGCCAATCTCATGTTGATGGCAGCAATCGACGAAATAGCGTAGGTCATCTGGGCTACCTAAACGCGCAGTCGGGGCATAATAACCAGAGACTTGATAGCCCCAAGATTGATCCAGTGGGTGCTCAGAAATAGGCAACAGTTCAAGATGCGTATAACCCAAATTCTTCACATAAGGAATTAAGGTATCTGCGAGTTCGCGCCAACTGTAGAAGCTATTATCAGGATGACGTTTCCATGAGCCTGCGTGCAGCTCATACACACTCATGGGTTGATGTTGCCAATCAAACTGTTCACGTTGCTTGATCCATGCTTGATCTTGCCAAACATGCTGACTCACTGCTGGGATGCAAGCGACTGTTTCAGGGCGTAGAAACATCTGTTGAGCATACGGGTCTGCTTTACGAATAATACTTCCAAAACGGGTTAGTATTTCGTATTTATAGCCTTCACCGGCGGGTAAATGGGGGACAAATAACTCCCAAATGCCCGTTTCGCCTCGTGAGCGCATCGGATAACGGCGGCCATCCCAATCATTGAAATTGCCAACGATACTAACTCGTTGAACGCCAGGTGCCCACACTGCAAATAAGCAGCCTTGAATACCATCGACTTCTTTTAAATGTGCGCCTAAAACCTTCCATGCTTGGCGATGATTGCCCTCGCCTAAGAGGTGCAAGTCAATTTCACCGAGCTGGGGTGTAAAGGTGTAGGGGGTGATGGTCTCTAGCCATTGGCCAGTTTTTTTATCCAAATAACTTAGGGTTGGGTGAGTATGAGGGGCGGTTTTTCCTAGTTCACTGTTAGGGGCGGGCGTGAAACTAAAACAGTCCGATCCCTCTAAGCGTTGCATCGGTATTTGGTTGATTTCGATGCTGTCAGCTGAGGGCATAAAAACTCGCAAGACCCAATCAGAGCCTTGTTGATGCCAACCTAAAAAGTGAAAAGGATCGTGATGCGTTCCTGCTTGCAGGCGCTGTAACTCGCTCATATTTGGCGAAGTGGTCATGACTGATCTCACTGGTTTGCTACTGTGGTGGTTTGGTATCGCTGATAGTGTTGTAACTGTGCTTTTAACCGAGCGAGTGTATCGGCTTGGACTTGGTGCCAATCAAAGCGCCAATGCCAATTACCTTCAATCGTTCCGGGTACATTCATTCGTGCCTCACTGCCTAAACCGAGTACATCTTGCCAAGGCAACATGACTAAGCCAGCAGCACTTTGAAACACCGTTGCTAACATCAGATCAATGATTTTACCTGTATTCTGCTCTGTGCTCAAAAAACTGTTTTGCTTTAATAAATCTAAAGCCCCCTTTTGTTGCTCTGGACTGAGAGCCTCAAACCAACCGACTAGGGTATCGTTATCATGTGTGCCGGTGTAATAAACCGTGTTTTCGACCACATTCCAAGGCTTATGCGGATTATCTGCGAAGTAATCGAAAGCAAATTGCAAGACCGACATACCAGGTAAATGATATTTTTTACGTAAAGCCGTCACTTCATTCGTAATAATCCCTAAATCTTCTGCTACAAGCGGTAAATCCCCCGAGGCTGCTTGTAGGCAGGCTAATAATTCATCTCCCGGAACTTTCGTCCAATAGCCTTCAATGGCAGTGGGACTAGTGGCCGGAATTGTCCATGCCGCTTCTAAACCGCGAAAATGATCAATACGCACTAAATCAAAGCAATCAAAATGATAGCGTAAACGTTCCCGCCACCAAGCAAATTGAGTTTGCTGCATTAATTCCCAGTTATAGTGCGGATTGCCCCAGCGCTGCCCTGTAGCCGAGAAATAATCGGGGGGGACACCCGTCACAACTGTGGGTTTGCCCTCCGCATCTAAGAGAAATAATTCAGGGTGCGCCCAGACATCGGCACTGTCATAAGCGACAAAAATGGGCATATCCCCAAACAAGCGAATCCCGCCTTGCTTGGCATAGGCTCGCAAGTGTTGCCAATGTTGCCAGCAAGAGAACTGTTCATAGATATGTAAGTTTAAAGCTTCAAGCTGTGCATGTCGGAAAGTCGCTAAAGCCTCTGGTGAGCGCTGACGATATTCACTTGGCCAAGTCGACCATTCAGCACCCTTGAAGGCCATTTTTAGCTCCATAAATAGAGCAAAATCATCAACCCAAGACTGGTTTTGTTGATACCAAATAGTGAACTCTGGTGTATCCGCAAGGGATGCCAGTGGAGTCGAAGTTTTAGGAAATAAGGCAGGATTCAATGCAAACGCGGATACGCATTGATAGGGGGATAAACCATTAAGCGGCAGACCCAAAGGTAGCATCTGCCAAACACCTATACCCAGCTCCACCAGTTGATCTAGCCAACGCCAGGCATCCTGATCAAGCTGACCAGAAGGCAGTGAGGTCGGGTGCAATAAAATACCGGCTTCTCGCCGGTTGGGAAGAATCGCAGTGGTCATGAATTAGGTATTCCTACGCATAGTACCCATGATTTCGGTACTGTGACCACCTTTAGATAATGGAATATCCAAATGAGATGGCGGTTCTAAGTTTAAGATTTGATAAACTTGCTTGATTTGTAAACGGAATAGGCGTTCAAAATCACGCACGCTTTCAGTGGCGTTATAATCACCAAACCACCAAAACCAATCAGAGCCTTCACAAACGGCTAATTGTTGGGAGGCTTGATAGTGCTGATCTGGATTTAAACGTCCAGCTATCAATGCATCATCATAAGCTTGTTTAGCCGCGACTAAATAATCCCAACCACGGTTCTTTTCTTCCGAACCTATCCAAGTTGAGAAAGAGCCATAGACCCAACTACCCGCACACAGTTTAGGTAAGTCTTTAGGCGGAACATGCTCGTATAAATCAGAAAAACAAGCGGTTTTAAGCAATTCAGATTTGTTGAGTTCAGCATAAAGCAAATCTAGAAATTCAACCGCATTATTCGGGTAGTATTCCCAAGCGTTTTCTCCATCCAAAATAATCGCTAACGAATGCTGACTCGCCTGCTCACCTAAGAACTTGGCAATATTTTCTAGATTGTGAATGAAGTCTGCTACGGCATCTTGAGCATTCCAATTACTGTATTTGAAACCAATCAAATCCGAGAGGCCATCATCACGGAAATGTATTCGTACTTGGCTTGCCGTCAGGACATGTGGCTTTAATAGATCACGTTTAGAATCAATTCCTTCACCACTATAACCGGATAAATGACTGCTACTACGCCATACTCCTTCACCTGAGGCAGTCCAGCGAATCCCCAACTCGTCTAGGAGTGCGATTGCACTGGCACTCACACCACCTTCAGCAAGCCAAACCCCTTGGGGGCGACGCTGAAAGTATTTTTCAAAGCAGTCCAAACCACGTTGTAAATGCCAGCGTGCACGTGCTTGACCTTCTGGATAGTGAGTAGCCTGTGGCGCAGGTGCATCCGGTAAAGCGCAGCGCATATTCGTAAAATCCTGCAACAGCGGAATAATCGGATGCATATAAGGGGTCATGGACAACTCGACCTGCCCACGCTCGGCTAAAGCACGATAGCGAGCGATTAGGTCTTGTAAACAACTAGCGATTACCGTGATTAATTGCTGGCGATCAGTCGCGTCAAAAAGCTTCGCTTTATGAATTAAAGCTTGAATAACAGCTTGCTGCTTTAAGGATTGCCCAAGCCATGCGATGTGATACCAAGTGATTAAATCTAAGAAATATTGCTCGCTTAAATAAAGCAGTGAGTATTTGTATTCAGGATTTTCTATACCGACAAGTTCATTTGCGCCCACCATTTCCAATAAAGCACGAAACGATGGCCAAGGATGAATGATGCGCGGTGCATAGCAGCGTTGGCAGTCTTGTAAAATTTGACTACGCCCTAGCGCATCTGTAGGAATCGGGGTTAAACCCGCCAATAGGTTTAAAAAAGGATCTTGTGTAGGCTTACCTGTGGCTAACAGGGCTTGTAATTGCTGGCTATAATCATCTAATTGTTCTAAAAGAACAGGAGCAAAATTGACCACAGCCCGCATTTCAGGGTGCTGCTCCAAATGCATCGCCATATCGCTATAATCTTTAATCGCGTGTAAATACACCCAAGGCAGGCGATATTCCCCTGCTAAGCCATTTCGATACCAAGGCTGATGCATATGCCAACATAAAACCACATTCAGCTTATTCTTTCCCATAACGCTCTCGCCATAATTTATCATAGTCACCCGTGTGTAGTTTCTGGCCAAGCATTTCCGCAGTCACTAAAACAATACCTTCATCCGACACATAGAAGCGCTTCCGATCCTCTTCAGGATCTACACCAATCTGAGTATTGTCAGGAACAGCACAACCTTTGTCGATCACTGCTCGGTGGATACGGCAGTTCCGCCCAATATTGACTTTAGGCAGAATGACACTCTCTGTGATCTGCGTGTAATTTTCGACCCTACAACTAAAGAACACTACCGAATTTAAAATACTTGCGCCAGAAATAATGCAACCTGCTGAAATCAGCGAGTCCACTGCTTCTCCCCGTCGCCCTGCTTGGTTAAAGACAAATTTAGCAGGTGGCGACTGGGGTTGATACGTCCAAATTGGCCAATCCCGATCATATAGGTTCAATTCAGGCTCAATTGCACACAATTCCATATTCGCTTGCCAATAGGAATAGACCGTACCCACATCTCGCCAATACCCGGGCTGATCATACTGATTACGGAAGGGAAAAGCCTTAGCATGTGCTTGAGCAATGTGATTGGGAATAATATCTTTACCAAAATCATGCGAAGAATGAATCTTGTCGGCATCCTCGCTTAAGGTACGAAATAGAAAATCACGCGAGAAAATATAAATGCCCATTGAGGCTAAGGCTTTATCCGGCTTCCCTGGAATCGTTTCGGGATGAGTCGGCTTTTCAGTGAAACGAATAATCCGCATATTTTCATCGACAGCCATCACACCAAAGCCTTGCGCTTCTTCCACGGGAACTTCAAGGCAGGCTACTGTAAAATCGGCCTCCGAGTTGACATGCTCTAAAAGCATTTTTGAATAGTCCATACTGTAAATATGATCGCCACCTAATACCAAAATATATTCAGGATCATGGCGTTGGACTAATTCAATGTTTTGGAACAGTGCATCAGCCGTCCCTTGATACCATTCGCGTTTCTCTGTGCGTTGTTGGGCTGGAATGATTTCAACGAACTCGCCAATTTCAACACGCATAAAGCTCCATGCTCGTTGGAGATGGCGAATCAAGGAGTGGGAGCGGTATTGGGTTAAAATGCCAATGCGGCGAATTCCAGAGTTCACACAATTGGATAGAGTGAAGTCAATAATCCGATATTTACCCCCAAAAGGTACAGCCGGTTTAGCCCGCCAGCGCGTCAAGTCTTTCAAGCGGGAGCCTTCGCCTCCAGCTAAGATTAAAGCGAGGGTTTTATTGGCTAATTCGTTAACTACTCGTGGTTGAGTGTAGTAACGATAAAGTTTGGCTTGCTCTTCCTTAGAGAATGTCATGGGGTGATCTCCCTTTATTAAGCGGTATTAGGCAGTTTTTTTGGGTAATGCGAATATGTAGTATCAATAGCTTATAAAGAGGAGTTTAGCCTAAAGTTGCTGAAGCAGGTATTCAGCAACTTGGTAGCGGCTAGTACAACAAGGGTGTATAGAGCAGGCGTATAGAAGATAGGTATTGATCAGCCGATTAACAGCTACTGTCACCCGCTTTAATCATGCAAGAACGTACACGGCCGGTAGTATTAAAGAAAATTCGAGACAGCGCCGTATTATCTATCGCTTTAGTAATCGTTAAACTAAACGCACGGGGCAGCGTGTCGCCGGTGGGACGATAGCTAATCGAATTGGCCGGTGTACCATTGGAGCTGAGTGCAAAGCGCTCATTGGGGGCTTCACCGATCAATAAAATTTCTTCAACTTCATTGGCGAGACCGTCACCATTCGTATCAAATTTAGTGGTGTCAGGGGTTAGGCTTGCGTTTTTGTCATAGTCAGTAAAAATAATCCAGCCATTCGCAAAGCTAGTAGCATCCGCATCACAAGCAGTTTGGGTGTTATTACTAGCACATAAGCTGATATTAAAGCCACGCTTAGCGGCTTCGCTGCGTGCAAAATATAAATTTGAAACCATATTATTGGTTAGAGTTTGCAGCTGATTGCGTTCAATCATATTTTGCAAACTAGGCGCTGCGACCGTGGCAAGAATGGCAATTACACTGAGCGTAACCATCAACTCAATGAGTGTCAGGCCAGTTTGGTGGTGGCGTTTCATTGGGGGCACCTTAGTATTTTTATAATGATCTAATGAGTATATAAAAAATACTAATGAAGTGTAACTTGATTCGATCAATGCTGAGGATGAGATGATAAATGGCCGACGAATACCCACAACAGGGGTATCCGTCGAAGCAAAGTCTGCTTACATATTGCGCCGATATTGACCACCAACATCAAACAAAGCTTGGGAGATTTGCCCTAAAGAACAAAAGCGCACTGCATCAACTAACTCAGTAAAGATATTCTGATTATGAATCGCAGCTTGTTGGACGCGCTCTAAAGCAGCTTGGGTTTGCGCTTGATTTCTGCTTTGGAAATCGGCTAAGCGGGCTAATTGACTTTGCTTTTCCTCATCTGAGGAGCGTGCTAATTCAATCGTAAATTCTTCACGGCCTTTGGGGTTCAAGAAGGTATTCACACCAATAATCGGTAAGCTGCCATCGTGCTTTTTGTGCTCATAATACATGGATTCATCTTGAATCTTACCGCGTTGATAGCCCGTTTCCATTGCACCTAAGACACCACCTCGTTCGGCGATACGTTCAAATTCTTGGAGAACAGCCTCTTCCACTAAATCCGTCAGCTCATCAATAATAAAAGCCCCTTGCAAGGGATTTTCATTTTTTGCCAAGCCCCATTCATTGTTGATAATCAACTGAATGGCGAGTGCACGACGTACTGAATTTTCAGTGGGTGTGGTGATGGCTTCATCAAAGGCATTAGTATGCAGACTGTTGCAGTTATCATAAATCGCAATCAGAGCCTGTAAGGTGGTGCGAATATCATTGAAATCCATTTCTTGCGCGTGTAAAGAGCGACCTGAAGTTTGGATATGATATTTCAGCTTTTGGCTACGTTCATTGCCACCGTATTTAAAGCGAATCGCCGTCGCCCAAATCCGCCGTGCCACTCGACCCATCACCGTATATTCAGGATCCATGCCATTACTAAAAAAGAAGGATAAATTCGGCGCGAAATCATCAATATGCATCCCACGCGCCAAATAAGTTTCTACATAAGTAAAGCCATTTGAGAGCGTAAATGCGAGCTGGGAAATCGGGTTCGCTCCTGCTTCGGCAATGTGATAGCCAGAAATTGACACCGAATAGAAATTACGCACTTTATTCTGCACGAAATATTCTTGAATATCGCCCATCATCTTGAGCGCAAATTCGGTGGAGAAGATACAAGTATTCTGGCCTTGATCTTCTTTGAGAATATCCGCCTGCACCGTGCCGCGCACATTTTCTAAAGCCCAAGCCCGTACTTTTTCGATTTCTTCATCGGTTGGACGACGGCTATTATCGGCTTCAAACTTTGCCACTTGCTGATCAATTGCGGTGTTAATAAACATTGCCAGCAAAATGGGGGCAGGGCCATTGATGGTCATTGAAACCGAAGTAGTCGGGCTGCAGAGATCAAAACCATCATAGAGGACTTTCATATCATCTAAAGTCGCAATTGAAACCCCAGAGTTCCCCACCTTGCCATAAATATCAGGGCGTAAATCAGGATCACAGCCGTATAAAGTCACCGAGTCGAAAGCCGTGGATAAGCGCTTTGCAGCCGAGTGTTCTGATAAGCGTTTGAAGCGACGATTAGTACGGAAGGGGTCGCCTTCACCTGCAAACATCCGAGTTGGATCTTCATTTTCGCGTTTGAAAGCAAACACTCCCGCAGTATAAGGGAAGCTGCCCGGAAGGTTTTCTAGCAGTAGCCACTTAAGGAGTTCACCATGATCTTCAAAACGAGGCAAGGATACTTTCGGAACTTTAGTGCCTGATAAAGTCGTGCGTTTAAGTGTGGTACGAATTTCCTTGTCGCGGATCTTGACTACATATTCATCACCCGAATAGCTCGCTCGTACTTGTGGCCAAATGTCCAGCAGTTTCCGTGCACGACTATCCAATTGCTCATCCCGTTGCGCAATTAATTCATCTAAGGCCGCTAGATCATTGGCAGCTGTACCCAACATGCGTTGGGTTTCGCGCAATTGCTGGCGTTCACGGGCAATCTTGGCTTGCTCATGAACTGTTTTATGATAGCCACGTACTGTTTCGGCGATTTCGGCTAAATAACGCACGCGCTCCGGTGGAACGATCACTGAATTACCCGAAGACTTACGCACGGTGATGGTGGGTAATTGATTATGCTCAATAAATAAACCTGCCACTTCCAATTGACTGAGCAAGTTTTGATAAAGAGCCGTCACACCATCATCATTGAAGCGCGCAGCAATCGTACCGAAGACGGGCATTTCTTCAGGGCTTTGTCCAAAGGCTTCCCGATTGCGCTGCACTTGTTTGCATACATCACGGTAGGCATCTTCTGCGCCTTTACGATCAAATTTATTGATCGCTACCGCATTGGCAAAATCCAGCATGTCGATTTTTTCGAGTTGACTCTGTGCACCAAACTCAGGGGTCATCACATAAAGTGAGACATCAACCAAAGGCACAATGGCGGCATCACCTTGGCCAATCCCAGGGGTTTCGACAATAATTAGATCAAACCCTGCTAGCTTGGTTACAGCGATCACCTCTTTAATGACTTCAGGAATTTCACCGACTGCTTCACGGGTCGCAATGGAGCGCATGAAAATATTGGGATGATCAATCGCATTCATGCGAATTCGATCACCTAATAAAGCACCACCGGTTTTACGACGGGTCGGATCGACGGCAATAATGGCGATTTTGAGTTGATCTTGCTGCCCCAAGCGGAAGCGGCGGATGATTTCATCCGTGAGTGAAGATTTGCCCGAACCTCCTGTTCCTGTAATCCCCAACACTGGGATTTTTTTCGGCAAATTAGCGGCTTGTGCTAGAATCTCAGTGCGTAATACAGGGTTTAAGGTATTATTCTCTAAAGCCGTGATGGTGCGGGCTAACATACGCCAATTGCCTGCTAGAAGGGGTTCAAGGCTAGTCGGGGCTGCTGCCCCCGGATCAAAATCACAGCGGGCAATAATGTCCAGAATCATCCCCTGCAAGCCCATTTGCTGGCCATCTTGTGGGGAGTAGAGACGAGTGACACCATAATCTTGCAGAATTTGGATTTCTTCAGGAATGATTACACCACCCCCACCCCCAAAGATACGAATATCGGCGCCATCTTGCTCGCGCAGCATATCCACCATGTATTTTAGATATTCAACATGCCCACCTTGATAGGAGCTAATCGCAATCCCATGCACATCTTCTTGCAAAGCCGCATTAACAATCTCTGCCACTGAGCGGTTATGCCCTAGATGAATCACTTCAACCCCATTGGCTTGTAGAATACGGCGCATAATATTAATCGCTGCATCATGGCCATCAAAGAGGCTAGCAGCGGTTACAAATCGGATAGGATGAGCAGGTTTATGGGCGGGTTGCGCGGCAGACTGAGTGGAACTATTCATAGACATGGATGAGATCCCTTAGCGGTGTTTGGTTGTGACGGATAGTGACTAGCTTGAAGGCAAGTACTTACCATATATTACGTTAACGTAAACGTCAATTATAGAAGAGCAGAAAAATAAAAAGAAAAATCTAACCCGTTGCTGATGCTTTAAGCATTGTCATGCAGACAAGCAGGAAAGCATAGACATAAGCCTAAGAGCCGTGAAAAAATACTTTGCAGTATGGAACAGACAACTTACACAATATCAGACTTAGCCAAAGAGCATGCAGTCACCCCGCGCACGATTCGTTTATATGAAGAAATCGGCATTGTTGCACCCCAGCGTGATGGTAATAAGCGGATCTATGCAGAACGTGATCGAGTACGCTTACGACTAGCGATTCGTGGCAAAGGTTTGGGCATGAGCCTTGCCGAAGTCAAAGAGCTGATCGACATGTATGACAATACAGGCCGTGATGAAAAAAAGCAGCTCAAGTGTTTATTAGCAAAGCTCCAAGAGCGGCGCGATATTTTGCTGGCACAACGACGCGATATTGAAATTACGCTGGCGGAAATTGATCGGATTGCGGATAAGGCGCGTTCAACCTTATCCAACTTAGAACAAGCTCCCATGAGCCAAAAAGCTAGCTAAGCAGCTTATCGACATAAGCCGGTACTAACTCGCTGGCAGGGCCATTCAAAGACTCATCAAACATTGCGCTATTACTTGTAGGATCGAGGTTCAACTCTACAGTTTTAGCGCCTGCGTACTGTGCAATTTGCACAAAACCCGCCGCAGGATAAACTTGCCCTGAAGTGCCAATAGAAATAAATATTCCGCAAGCCATTAAAGCACGGTAAATTTTTTCCATTTCTAAGGGTGTTTCACCAAACCAAACAATATGTGGGCGTAAATTGCCTGCTTGATGGCAACATTGGCAGCGATTAGCGGTGCTTAAATCGTTAGTCCAGTGATACACTTGCCCCGTTTTTTTGCAATGAATTTTATTCAATTCGCCATGCATATGGATGAGCCGTTTGTTACCAGCTCGCTCATGCAGATTATCAACATTTTGGGTGACTAACAGGATTTTACCCGCATAGTGTTTTTCCAAATCTGCCAAAGCTAAATGAGCGGCATTGGGTTTTATCGCCGGATCATGCAACTGCTTACGCCGTGCATTATAAAACTCATGGACTAGAGCCGGATTTTTGGCAAAACCTTCTGGTGTTGCCACCTCTTCAATACGATGGTTATGCCATAAACCATCCGTAGCCCGAAAAGTTTGGATGCCCGATTCGGCAGAAATACCCGCGCCGGTGAGAATAACAATGGAGGGGGCTTTAATAGCATTCATCAATTGCAGTTTAAATGTCCAATAAAGGGCTAGTCTAGCATGTTTAGATAAAATAAGTCATTCAATCATGAGTTGAGCGTGATCACTAGTGGGGCACACTAAAATGATATGTGAAAATTAACTAAATAAATAAAATTAAGTAGATTTACCGTTTGAGATTAAACAATTAGAATAGCCTAGACTAAGAGGGATGAGCGCTCTAAAGTCGAATTTTTATATCTATTCAGGGTTGTTTTTATGGGGAAAAACCAACAGGTTATTGGTATTCGTTGTCACAATTTTGGTGAGTCAGAGCAATTTTTATATCAAGTCCTATTAACT
>JBJOOT010000017.1:0-29789 GCA_046051185.1 Pseudomonadota bacterium
CAATATGCTGGCGATGTGTGGCTGTGTCGGGCAATCGGGGGGAGGTTGGGCGCATTATGTGGGTCAAGAAAAGCTACGCCCCCAAACAGGCTGGTTACCTTTGGCCTTTGCCTTAGATTGGAGCCGCCCGCCTCGGCAAATGAACTCCACTTCTTTCTTTTATAGTCACTCCAACCAGTGGCGTTATGAAAAGCTAGAACTCAAGGAAATTCTCTCCCCCTTAGCTAATCCTGCACGTCATTCGGGGAGCTTGATTGATTATAATGTTCGCTCCGAACGTATGGGTTGGCTACCCTCTGCCCCGCAACTGAATACCAATCCATTACGGATTGCTAAAGCGGCTCAAGCAGCCGGTATGAGTCCAGCCGAGTACACGGTAGCTGCCCTTAAAGCAGGCAAAATCGCCTTTGCCGCTGAAGACCCCGATAACCCACAAAACTTCCCGCGCAATTTATTTGTGTGGCGCTCTAATTTATTAGGCTCATCCGGTAAGGGGCATGAATATATGCTCAAGTATTTATTGGGTACGCAACACGGTGTGCAGAGCAAAGACTTAGGTGTCATGGGAGGAGCAAAACCAGAGGAAGTCAAATGGCATGATACCGCGCCCGAAGGCAAACTGGATTTATTAGTCACCTTAGACTTCCGCATGTCAACGACCTGTTTGTACTCTGATATTGTTTTACCGACAGCGACTTGGTATGAAAAGGATGACTTAAATACCTCGGATATGCACCCCTTTATTCACCCGCTCACCGCAGCCGTTGATCCAGCTTGGGAGGCACGCAGTGATTGGGAGATTTACAAAGGGATTGCTAAGGCCTTTTCTAAGGTTTGTGAGGGGCATTTAGGGGTTGAAACAGACCTCGTTACCCTACCACTACTCCATGATGCACCAGCAGAACTTGGTCAAGCGATGGGCGTTAAGGATTGGAAAAAAGGCGAATGTGAACTGATTCCGGGTAAAACCGCCCCCGCATTAGTCGCAGTCGAGCGCCATTATCCTGATACCTATGCTCGCTTTACCGCGATTGGACCTTTACTAGAAAAACTAGGTAATGGTGGCAAAGGAATTAGCTGGAATACCGAGACAGAAGTCGCTTTCCTAGGTCAACTCAATCATCAACAGACTACCGGGATCAATGAAGGTCGCCCTTGCTTAAATAGTGCGATTGATGCGGCAGAAATGATTTTATCACTCGCCCCTGAAACCAATGGGCAGGTAGCGGTAAAAGCATGGCAAGCTCTCTCTAAAATCACAGGCATTGATCACAGCCATCTGGCCATTCACAAGGAAGACGAAAAAATCCGCTTCCGCGATGTCGTCGCCCAACCCCGAAAGATTATTTCTAGTCCTACTTGGTCAGGCTTAGAAGATGAGCATGTGTCCTATAATGCGGGCTATACCAATGTTCATGAACTGATTCCGTGGCGCACACTCACCGGACGGCAACAATTTTATCTGGATCATGATTGGATGCGGGATTTTGGTGAAAGTATGTTGGTGTATCGTCCACCGATTAATACCAAGACCATCAAACCCTTACTCAATCAGCGCTCTAATGGTAACCCTGAGTTAGCACTGAACTGGATTACTCCACATCAAAAATGGGGCATCCATTCCACCTATACCGATAACCTGATTATGCTCACCTTATCGCGGGGTGGTCCGATTGTGTGGATGAGTGAAACCGATGCTAAAACCTTAGGCATTCAAGACAATGATTGGATTGATTTATTCAATGCCAATGGCGCGATTGCCGCGCGTGCGGTAGTAAGTCAACGGGTCATGCCCGGCATGGTGATGATGTATCACGCTCAAGAAAAAATTGTGAATGTTCCAGGCTCAGTGATTACAGGACATCGGGGCGGGATTCATAACTCAGTGACCCGTGTTTGCCCTAAACCCACCCATATGATCGGGGGCTATGCCCAACAAGCTTATGGCTTTAATTACTATGGGACGGTTGGTTCTAATCGTGATGAGTTTGTCATCGTGCGCAAAATGACTCAGGTCGAATGGCTCGATAATGAGGGCAATGATTATGCTCAGGAGGCAGTACAATGAAAATCCGCTCCCAAGTCGGTATGGTGCTGAATTTAGATAAATGTATCGGCTGCCATACCTGCTCGATTACTTGCAAAAACGTTTGGACCTCGCGGGAAGGCATGGAATACGCGTGGTTTAATAATGTTGAAACCAAACCCGGGATTGGTTATCCCAAAGAATGGGAAAACCAAGAGAAATGGAAAGGGGGCTGGCTCAGACGTGCAGATGGCAAAATTGAGCCTCGCATCGGCGGACGCTTCCGTATTCTGGCTAATATTTTTGCCAATCCTGATCTACCAGAGATTGATGACTATTACGAACCTTTCGATTTTGACTATCAGCATTTACATACTGCCCCCGAAGGTAAACACCAGCCCGTCGCTCGTCCACGCTCACTGATTTCTGGGCAACGGATGGATAAAATCGAATGGGGGCCCAACTGGGAAGAAATCCTCGGTACAGAGTTTGAAAAACGCCGCAAAGATACTAATTTTGAGCAAATTCAGGCGGATATTTATGGTGAATTTGAAAATACCTTTATGTTCACTCTGCCCCGTCTGTGTGAGCACTGTTTAAATCCTGCCTGTGTCGCCTCTTGCCCTAGTGGTGCGATCTATAAGCGTGAAGAAGATGGCATTGTGCTGATTGATCAGGACAAATGTCGTGGCTGGCGCATGTGTGTCAGTGGTTGCCCTTACAAGAAAATTTACTATAACTGGAAATCAGGTAAATCCGAAAAGTGTATTTTCTGTTATCCCCGGATTGAGTCTGGTATGCCCACCGTGTGCTCCGAAACTTGTGTGGGGCGGATTCGTTATTTAGGGGTATTGCTCTATGACGCGGATAAAATTGAATCCGTCGCCAGTACACCTAATGCACAAGACTTGTATCGGCAGCAATTAGAGGTTTTTCTAGATCCATTTGACCCTAAGGTGATTGAACAAGCCCGCAAGGACGGTATTCCAGATAATGTATTGCAAGCGGCACAAGCCTCTCCAGTTTGGAAGCTGGCGATGGATTGGAAATTAGCCTTGCCCCTACATCCTGAATACCGCACCTTGCCTATGGTCTGGTATGTCCCACCCTTATCACCTATTCAATCCGCAGCCGAAGCGGGGAAAATGGGCTATGAGGGGGTATTACCGGATGTAGATAGTTTGCGGATTCCCTTACGTTATTTAGCTAATCTCTTAACCGCAGGGGATGAAAAGCCGGTTGCATTAGCCTTAAAACGTTTAATGGCGATGCGTCAATATAAGCGTGCGGAAACAGTTGAGGGTATTCATGATACTCGCGCCCTCGAACAAGTCGGACTGACCGAAGCACAAGCAAAGGAAATGTATCGTTATTTAGCGATTGCCAATTATGAGGATCGCTATGTGATCCCCTCTAGTCACCGAGAATTAGCCAAAGACGCGTTCCCTGAGCGCGGCGGATGTGGATTTAGCTTTGGTGATGGCTGTGGCAATAGTACTGGGAGTAGTGAACTCAATTTATTTGGTGGTCGTAAGCAAACGGTTACGATGGTGCAAAAGATTGAGTTTGTGAAACAAGGGGAATCCTCATGAGCCAAACGACCACGCTTAATCCAGAGCTAGGTAGTTTGGTCGTAGTGGCTCGCTTGCTAGATTATCCCACAGCGGAATTGCAAGCGGCTGCCACAACCCTGATAGATGTGGTGAAAGCGGATGCGCGTATCGCCACGGATCAACGCTTAGCCTTGCTCGACTTTATTCAACAATTGCGTGATACACCCTTGTTAGAGAGTCAAGCTCAGTATGTTGAAACCTTTGATCGAGGGCGGGCAGTGTCCTTGCTCTTATTTGAGCATGTGCATGGGGAATCCCGCGCTCGTGGTCAGGCAATGGTGGATTTATTGCAACAGTATCAAGCCGGGGGATTAGAGTTAGCAGCAAAAGAATTGCCTGATTATATTCCCTTGTATTTGGAATATTTGGCTACACGCTCTGAAACTGAAGCTGCTCAAGGGTTGGGGGATGTCCATCCTATTTTCGCCTTATTGTCAGCACGCCTTCAGGAGCGGAATAGCCCGTATCACCGGCTATTTGATGTGTTATTAGGCTTCATCAATGTGCAACCGGATATGGCAAGCCTACGCCACCAAGTTGGCGGTGAACTCCGCGACGATACGCCTGCCGCGCTGGATCAAGTTTGGGAAGAGGAAATGGTTAACTTTATCGAAGACCAAGGCGCTACTTGTCCTAGTCAACGCCCGCCTCTGCCTCAAACTCATACTCTGCATTTTCGGGAGAACTTATAATGTCTTACCTTGATTCATTCTTTTTTGGTATCTACCCCTATCTAGCGGGTACGGTCTTTCTATTAGGTAGCTGGCTACGTTATGATCAAGCTCAATACACTTGGCGAGCCAGTTCCAGTCAGATGCTGAGCAATAAGGGGTTGCATACCGCTAGTAATCTATTCCATGTGGGCATTTTGGTGATCTTTTTTGGTCATTTGGTGGGGTTATTGACGCCCCATTGGCTCTATGAACCCTTTATGTCCGCTGGTACTAAACAGGTGTTGGCTATTTTAGTTGGGGGCATTGCGGGGATTGCTTGTTGGTATGGTGCATTTTTACTCTTTATGCGGCGTAAAAATGATCCTCGCGTCCGAGCGACAGGCACTACGATGGATTTGGTGGTGATTGGTCTTTTATTAGTACAAGTGACCCTAGGATTATTAACAATTATTCCTACTTTAGGGCATTTAGATGGTAGTAATATGTTAAGACTTGCCGAATGGGCACAAGCGATTGTGTTTTTTAAAGGCGGGGCAGCCGCTTATCTTGTAGGGGTTGGTTGGATCTTTAAGCTGCATATTGTTTTAGGTTTAACGATATTTTTAATTTTCCCCTTTACTCGTCTGGTACATATTTGGAGCGTTCCAGTCCAGTATCTCAGTCGTCAATATCAAATTGTACGCACTAGGGGATAAATCATGACAGTGACAAGGTATGCTATTCATCCTCAGTCGGATTCAGACTCTCAAGGTATCCATCAAGGGGATATCCGAGTGGGGGATACACTCATTACTGAGGCGATGATTGCTCAAGAGTTACAATATCACCCGATGGCCGTCGTCGAGGATGCGTGGCAAGCCGCTGTCAACAGTCTAGTCATCCGTGAGTTATTAAACCAACGCGCCGCTCAATTAAATATTAAAACCGCTAGTGAAGAAGAACGCACCGCCCTTTTGTTGGAGCAGGAATTAGCTGTTCCTGAGCCAACAGAGGCGCAGTGTCTTCAATATTTCAAACAGAATCGGCAACGTTTTCAAACACCGGTCTTGCTTGCAATCAGTCATATTCTGTTGCCCGCTGCCCCAGAGGATGAGCAACAGCGTGATCAACAACGCCAATTAGCCAAGCAATTATTGCAGCAATTGCAGATAGACCCTCAGCACTTTGCAGCATTGGCCAATCAATACTCAGCTTGCCCTTCAGCGGGGCAAGGCGGTCATTTAGGGCAATTATCCAAAGGGCAAACGGTTGCTGAATTTGAACAAGCTGTCTGGCGTTATCCTGTTGGTCTCATACCGCAAGCAGTGGAAACCCGCTTTGGGCTGCATGTGGTACGGATAGATCAACGTGTAGAAGGTGAACCTTTGGACTATCCTGCGGTTGCCTCCCGTATCCGCCAGTATTTACATGAACAAGCCACTCGTACCGCTTTAAACCAATACTTGCAACGACTCAGCCAGGAAAAAGAGGTGGAGATTGGATGGGTGGGAGCAGCCTCGGCATAAATGCCACCACCTCCCCCCAATAAAAACCGGCTCTTTTTCAAGAACCGGTTTGTTGGAGGTAGGCAAACTAGCCTAAAGTGGAACTCGTTGCATGCAACTAATTGCGTACAATCGTCACATAGACTTTAGCGGTGGCTTTACCCCCCCGCCCATCACTGATGGTATAGCTTAGAGTATCTGAGCCAGTACGAGAGCCTGCTTTATAGATTAGCTCTTTACCGGTACTGCTGATATTGACACTTCCACGCTGACCTGATTTCACACTAATAATTTTTAAAGCATCTCCATCAGGATCAGAATCATTAGCTAACACAGACAAGGTAACCGTTTGGCCGATGACAACAGTGCTTGAATCGGCGACCGCTACGGGACTACGATTAACCGTCGACACAGGAGCTGCCGTGACATTGACACTGACCGTACCTGTGGCACTTGCACCAAAGTTGTCATTAACGGTGTAGGTAAAGCTATCCGTGCCTATGAATCCACTATTAGGCTTATAAACCACGCCGGAATTAGTGAAGCTCACTAAACCATTGGCTGCTTGCGTGACTGCCTTGACGGCTAAAGGATCTTGTTCAGGATCGGTGTCATTGGCTAAAACATTGATACTGACACTAGAGGTATTCACTACACTAGCACTATCGGCATTGGCCAGCGGTGCTTGGTTAACTAAAGTCGTTACACTGGCAACGGCTGAGCTATCTGTAGTATTACCTGCTAAATCGCGAGCTTTCACAGTGAAACTATAGCTGGTATTCGCAGCCAAATTGCTTAAAGTAAAATCAGGGGACTGTACCCAGCCACTATCCACACAGCCTAAACCACCCGAAGTACACGCAAAATAATACTCTACCTGACCACTATCATCGGTTGCAGTCGTTGCAGTCATATGAATACTACTACGGTCTTTAGCTTCAGGGGCTACCGCAAAGCTCAATGGATTAGGATTAGGCACGGTTGTATCAGGGGCTGCTACGGGCAAGACACCTTCAATAAAATACTGCCCTAAACTACCATAATCACTGTAATTAACACTACCTACCCCTTCAACGGACAAATAATAAGTTCCCGCAGCCACCGTGGTATTAATGCCTGCATCGGTTTCATTGCTTGGGTTGCTGCTACTTATTAAATTACCCGCCGCATCATAAAGGTTGAGCGAAATATCGAGATTACCGCCACGTTCTGCGCTTAGCTCCCGTAATGGGGTGGCCTGCAAAACCAAGGAACCTGCTCCTGAATTAAAGCTAAACACATCAATATCGGTAGTGGTTTCAATCACCCCTCTATTGACCTTGGATAAATCAAGCGGGTTAGCTGCTGGTGTCACCGAGAAGATATGCCCATTAGCATCAACGGTTAGCGGTGTTGCCCCTAAACGAGTATTGCTATGATCATCCTTCCGCGTTGTCAGCTTAGCGTTAATCAAGGCAATATCATCTTGCGTTTGGTTAGCGTCAGGGTATTCCCCCTTACTCCATTGGGTAACCTGTTTATAATAACCAGCCCCCATGATTGGCGCCCAACTGATAAAATCCGTGCCATGCCCGGTATAATAGCCTGAGGTCGAGGTGCCATCATGCGATAGACCTAAGTTATGCCCTAATTCATGGGAAGCTGCTTCAGCGATATTATCTGGCCCACCAACTTGATTATAATAAACGAAGGCTGGTGAATAATAAGGATAATTGGTTAACCCCCAGACATTCACATAGGCAACCCCCCCTGAGCTTTTTGCAGGCATATCTAAGCCATTAGCATCGGTGTTGGCAGTGATTAAGACTCGTCCGGTTTTCGCCCCGAAGCTTGCAGGTAACTCGGTCGTGACATCAATATTGAACGGTGCATAATCCTCAGCGACTCGCCGCCAAACTTCGGCGATATTGGCTTTTTCGGTTTCGCTAAAACTACTTGGATTAGCATCTAGATCATAAGGGCGAGCCGTAAAACTAGGGCTGGTTGAACTATTCCATGCAGTTCCTGTTATGAGATGCCCATCAAAATCCAAGTAAACCACATTAGGAGCACCCGGATTGCTATGCAGTTTAAAAACATCCACACCGATGGGCAAACTTGCCGCTAAACTGGTACTGCGCAAAGCACCACTGAGCGTCGCATTAGGCTCAATAGGATCGGCAATATAAATCCCCCCATCATCATCCACCCGCATAAAGGGTAAATCACGGTCATGAAATTGGATGCGATCTAACCAAGCCTTAGCTTTTTCGCGTTTTTTACTTGATAAAGTATTTAATTTATCCGTCAGGGGACTCTTAGGTAATTCATTTAATTGAAAAGGATGACCCAAGCCATAAGTCTTGCCTTGTTCTTTAGCCGAGGCGCTAAGCGGTAAAGAGCAAAGAATAGCGGTGCTCGTTAAGCTGAATATAATTCGCGCAAGTTGTTGTTTCTTCATGAAGTTGACACTCTTCAATAATGCTTTGACGGAGGGGCGCAGAGCGGAGCTTAGTGGATTTGTTATAATTTAAAATTATTTATAAATTAACTAAGTTGATTAATATTAAGATGAAGGCTAGTCCGCTAACAAGTACCGTTTAGCGGTTTTCATTAAACTTTCCAAGATAAGCTTATCAATTAAAAGCAGATGCATCTGTGCTGAGTTTCAGTTATGCTTACAGGCCATTTTTGAGCGAGCATTCAGTATGCCCCCAAAAAGCTCGACTGCTGAGGAGCGTTGCGACAGTTTTATTCTGCCAGGCTCAGATAGTTGAAGGACAATCTAATAGAGATAACGGCGCTCAGTCATGATTAATAGAGTTATAGGAGATTGAGAATGACTGAGGCGTATTTGTTTACCTCTGAGTCTGTATCAGAAGGCCATCCCGATAAAATGTGCGACCAGATTTCCGATGCGATTTTGGATGCGATTCTTGCTAAAGATAAATATGCACGGGTTGCTTGCGAAACCCTAACCAAAACGGGCATGGTGGTACTCGCGGGCGAGATCACGACTACTGCTGAAATTGATTACGAAAATATCGTGCGCGGGGTCGTGAATGATATTGGCTACAATAATTCAGAAATTGGCTTCGATGGGCATACTTGCGCGGTTATTAATGCTTTAGGTAAGCAGTCACCTGATATCGCAATGGGTGTGGATCGTGCCAAGCCAGAAGAGCAAGGGGCGGGCGACCAAGGTTTAATGTTCGGTTATGCCAGTAATGAAACGGAAGTTTTAATGCCTGCTGCTTTGACTTTTGCGCATCGCCTAGTAAAGCGTCAAGCTGAGGTTCGCAAAAATGGAACTTTGCCGTGGCTACGTCCTGATGCTAAATCACAAGTTACCGTACGTTATGAAGACGGCAAAATTGTTGCCATTGATGCGGTGGTATTATCGACTCAACACAGCCCTGAAATCGGTTTAGATGATCTGCGCCTTGCAGTCATGGAAAATGTTATTTTCCCCGTACTGCCGACCGAATGGTTGCACAAAAATACTAAATTCCATATCAATCCAACCGGTAATTTCGTAATCGGTGGCCCTGTAGGTGACTGTGGTTTAACGGGTCGTAAGATTATTGTAGATAGTTATGGTGGTATGGCGCGTCATGGTGGTGGCGCGTTCTCTGGCAAAGACCCCTCTAAAGTTGACCGTTCTGCCGCTTATGCTGGCCGTTATGTTGCAAAAAATATCGTAGCAGCGGGTTTAGCGGATCGCTGTGAAATCCAAGTTTCTTATGCAATCGGGGTAGCACAACCCACCTCTATTACCGTTGAAACCTTTGGTACGAATAAAGTTGATCATCAGCTAATCACTAATTTAGTGCGCGAGCATTTCGACTTACGTCCTTATGGTATTACCAAAATGTTGGATCTATTACGTCCGATCTATCGTCCGACTGCAAGCTACGGGCATTTCGGTCGTGATGACTTAGATCTACCTTGGGAGCGCACGGACAAGGCCGCTGATTTACGTTCTGCTGCAGGCTTATAATGACGTCCTCCGCCTGAGGAGCGCTGCAACGGTTAGCGAAGTCGCTAAGACCTCGCTAGCCGCTAGGCTCAGGCAATCACTGAATGATTAACTGCGCTCATTCAATTCAAACATTCGGAGATTGAATGATGAACGCGAAAGCAAATACCCTCCACGACTATATCGTTGCGGATATGAAATTGGCCGATTGGGGCCGCAAAGAAATCAAAATCGCTGAAACCGAAATGCCGGGCTTAATGGCAATCCGTGAAGAATATGCGGCTAGCCAGCCTTTAAAGGGTGCACGGATTGCGGGCTCTTTGCACATGACGATCCAAACAGCGGTTCTGATCGAGACTTTAAAAGCGCTTGGCGCAGATGTGCGTTGGGCTTCTTGCAATATATTCTCTACTCAAGATCATGCAGCCGCCGCAATTGCAGCCGCAGGTACCCCTGTTTTTGCTTACAAAGGCGAAACTTTAGAAGAATATTGGGATTACACTCATAAAATCTTCGAGTGGGCAGATGGCGGCACACCCAATATGATTTTAGATGATGGCGGCGATGCAACCTTACTCCTTCATCTTGGTGCGCGCGCTGAAAAAGATCTGAGCATCGTCTCTAAACCTACATCAGAAGAAGAAACCTATTTATATGCTGCGATTCGTCGCCGTGTGGAAGAACAACCCGGTTGGTATAGCAAAAACTTAGCTGCTATTCGGGGTGTCACCGAAGAAACCACCACGGGCGTCCATCGTTTGTATCAGATGCATGCGCGTGGTGAGTTGAAATTCCCTGCGATCAATGTGAATGATTCCGTTACCAAGTCTAAATTCGATAACCTGTATGGTTGCCGTGAATCTTTAGTTGACGGTATTAAGCGTGCAACAGATGTCATGGTAGCGGGCAAAATTGCGGTCGTAGCAGGTTATGGCGATGTGGGTAAAGGTTCTGCTCAAGCCTTACGCGCTTTATCCGCTCAAGTATGGGTGACTGAAATCGACCCTATTTGCGCTTTGCAGGCCGCGATGGAGGGTTATCGTGTTGTGACGATGGATTATGCAGCTGATAAAGCAGATATTTTCGTCACTGCAACCGGTAACTATCATGTCATCACCCATGACCACATGGCAAAAATGAAAGACCAAGCCATTGTCTGCAATATCGGCCATTTCGACAATGAAATCGATGTCGCTAGCCTCGAACAATACGAATGGGATGAGATCAAACCACAAGTGGATCATGTCATCTTCCCAAATGGCAAACGCATTATTTTACTGGCGCAAGGTCGTTTAGTGAATTTAGGCTGCGGTACAGGTCATCCGTCTTATGTGATGTCCTCATCTTTTGCCAATCAAACGATTGCGCAAATTGAACTGTGGACAGAGCGTGACTCCGGTAAATACCCGATTGAGGTTTACACGCTGCCTAAGCACTTAGATGAGAAAGTAGCGCGTTTACAATTAAAGAAATTAAATGCACAACTCACTCAACTGACGGACTATCAGGCGAAATATATTAATGTTTCCGTCGATGGCCCGTATAAAGCTGATCATTATCGTTATTAATCGATCAACACTTGCCCGCTGTTTCTATTGAAATGGCGGGTGGTGTGGCAAATATCTAGCTTTTTTTCTGCATCTTTGCCTTCAAATCGGCAAACGGATTATAAGTCGCTCCCGCTGAACCCGTGTCCCCCGCTGAACCACCATAAGCAGCTTCAGTAAGTTTTTGGTGCTCATAGTCGTGGCAATATAAGCACAATAACTCCCAATTACTACCATCGCTGGGATTATTATCATGATCATGATCGCGGTGGTGCACCGTAAGCTCGCGCAGATTACTATGATTAAATTCACGTCCACAGCGTCCACAAACCCACGGATAGAGCTTTAACGCTTGTTCACGATAGCCCTTAGCCCGCTCTTCGGCTTGGCGACGTGCTTTTAAGATAATGGCTTGTTCTTTGGTATTCATGCTCTAACTCCCCTTTGAGCCTACTAATGGGGTAGGTATTCAAGTCTAATTGTATAAAATATCAACTAGCTTACAATATACCCCTGCTATCTTGATACTTTCCTAAGCTGGCACAACAAGGATTTAAACGCTGGAAAGCCACTGATTGGATCAAGGCTTTGATCATCCGTCAGCTCATTAATATTCGCGCTATTCCAGCCGTGGAAAGCATGCACCACTCCTTGCTTCATTTTATCGGTGACTTCGGCGCGGAACTTTACTTGCCCCCTTGGCGAACTAATTTCAACTGTATCACCGGTTTGAATCTGGCGTTCAGTGGCATCTATCGGATGGATTTGTACACGTGGAGCGGGATCGAGTTTTAGCAGGGATGCCACATTATGTTGCTGAGAATGTGTAAAGTATTTCTGCCGCCCACCTGAAGTTAACACTAATGGATAATCGGGTAATAATTCAGGAGTAGACAGCGGGCTTTCAGCGGGTTCACGATAAATTGGCAGGCCATCATAGCCTTGCTGCTTCAGCTCCACCGAATCAAATTCAATCTTGCCAGTTACTGTTTTGAAACCATTAATCCGCCATTGCCGATCAGCATCTAAAAAGCCACGCTCCACTAATTCCTCAATCACAGGGCTATACACCGTCACCCCTGCAGGGTTCGCATAAGCCTCTTCGCGTACCGCTGTTGGTAAACCTTCTGCCATTTCAGCCCATGAGGCTTCTAAATCACCGTGCCAGAATTGTTCTGCCATGCCTAAACGCACACCAATTTCGAGGAAAATTTGCCCATCGGGTTTGGCCTCACCACGAGGCGACAAAGCTTGATGACGATATTTCACTTCGCCTTGATAAGCACAACCGGGGTAGGCGATTAAAGCGGGGCGCTCTAAACTGGTCGCAGCGGGCAAAACAAGATCGGCTTGTAAGGTCGCAGGATTATGGAAAAAATCTGAAACTGCGAAAAAATCCAGCGTACTTAACGCTTGTTCCATCCGTTTAGAATTCGCCCACATCGCGGTATTGATGCCCATCGCGAGTAAAGCACGTAGCGGCTGTGGCTTGCCTTCTAAAATACAGTCAGGCATCAACATACTTTGTCCCGCAGGCCAATATTTCGTCCAAATCGGAAAAACCTCATCACCAATTCTTGGTGGTAATTCCTTTAGGCAAACATCAAATAGCTCAATCGGTTTGGGGAGCACTTTGTCATTGAAAAAACGATTGCCACCTTCGCGATCAATCATCCCTAATACGGCTGAGAGTAGAATCATTGCGCGATGATTTTGAAAACCATTACTATGCTGCACCGTCGAGGTGGGCGACATAGCAATTTGTGAAGGTAAAGTGGTTGCAAACATTTCCACCGCTGCACGCAAATCGGCCTCTGCAATCCCACAAATAGTCGCAACACGATGGGGGCTAAACTCGCGGATATATGCACGGAAAGCCTCTAAACCGTTCGCCCATTCATCTAAAAATGCCTGATCTTGCCAGTCATTTTCGAAAATCAAATGATGAAAACCAAGGGCTAAGGCGCCGTCCGTACCGGGGCGAATTTGTAGATGAATGTCCGCTAATTCAGCAGTTTCGGTACGGCGCGGATCAACCACGATCATTTTGCGATATTTCTTCTTTTTTGCTAAATGATGATTTTCAAACGGTGGAATTGAGCCTGATGCATTGGTCGACCAGACCAAAATGCATTTCGTTTTAGGTGATTCCACCGTGGAGGTGGTTTTCAGCTTATAGCCATAAGTTAACTTTTCCGCCACCATCGTCGCTGAGAAACAGCAACCCGATTCGGTTAGATAATTGGGGCTACCAAAAGCATGCGCCAAACGCTGCAATTGTGGACGCGCTTCTTTGGTATAACCTGCGAAAAAACCCACCGCAGGCGCGCCGTATTTTGCTTTGGCTTTATTCAACTGTGCAACAATGGTATCGAGTGCTTCATCCCAAGTAATCCGCTCAAACTGCCCAGAACCCTTCGCCCCCACCCGTTTCAAAGGATACAACAAACGCTCAGGATGATACTGCCGCTCTAATTGCATCTGTCCACGTGGGCAGTTCGGCAAACCCTCTACAGCAATCGCTGCTTGCTGTGCATTCAAAGTCACAGTGAAGGCGCAATTGGCATCGCATTCATAGCAAGTGCTGTGTTTGAGGGTATGGGAACTAGCAGTCATAAAAGTATCTCGTTAGCAGAATGCGCGTATCATAGCAATCTATAGCGAGCGCCCCAAATTCATCAGCTAAGACTTTTGAAATAAGGCAAGTAGGTCTATTAGGCCAAATTCAAATCACCTAAAGCATGAGCAAACTTAAGCTCATGGCAACGGTTAAATTGCGCAAATTCGGCTAAAGCTGTTGTCAGCTCTTCATTAAATGCGGTTGTTTTTGTTAAGTGCGGTTCGAGCCAAAGCTGATTAATGCTTAAAGTTTGGGTTTTGCGTTCGGCTTTACAATCGATCCTCGCAACTAATTCACCATGCCAGAGTATCGGTAAACTAAAATAGCCATAGCGGCGCTTAGTTTCTGGCAGATAGCATTCAATTTGATAGTCAAAATTAAATAATCGCCGCAGCCGTTCGCGTTGAATGACTAAATTATCAAAGGGTGAGAGTATTTTCAGAGGAGGGTGCAGCGCTTGATTAAGCTGTTGAAGGTTTTCGGGTGTGCTGAGCCATATTTGTTGGTTAAACTCAACTTCGATTAATTGCCCTTGATTGACTAAGCTTTGGACAGCTCGTTTAATTGCAGGTTTGATACCTTTAATTAAATACCCCAAATCTCGTTCTTGTGCTAAGCCTTGAGCTCTCAAATAATTGAGAATCAAATAGTTTAAATACTCCTCTTCAGTCGGTGGGCGAGTGTCAATTGTACGGGGTAAGACACGCTCCGTCAGATCATACACTTTATGAAAATGCTGACGATAAGGAATCATCAAATCGCCTTGCATGAATAAGTATTCTAGGGCGCGTTTACTGGGTTTGCTTTGCCATTCAGCGGCTGATTCACCTCGATCAAAGTCTTTAGCCATTAACGGGCCTTCGGCACGAATGCGGGCGAGTACTTCACGAATAAGTTTGGGGTCACGTTCATACCAATGCTCCAATTGACCCTTAATAAAAGCCTGTTTACGCCACAGGCTGAAACGATAATCACGCATCGGTAGGTAAGCAGCTGCATGTGACCAGTATTCGAAAATCTGTTTTTGCTCCAGTAATTGTTCAAGATGCTGAGCCTGATAATGAGGATGACGTGTCCACAATATATGATGATGAGCGCGTTCAATCACCGAGATGGTATCAATTTGAATATACCCCAAATGCTCAATCATTTGCTGAGTCAAGCTTAGCGCATCTAGAGCGGAGTTTACTGTATTTAAGCGCTGGCTATTTAAAACCAACTGGCGTGCTTCTGTGGCTGAGAGGGTTAGATTTGACATAGACGGTCTATGAAGTTTTTTTAGTTTTAGGGGAGTCACTCGTTTTTTTACGCTTGGTTTGAGTGGTATCCGTGGCTGTGGAGCGGGTTGGTTTATTCGTGCGTAAGCGACGATATTTTAAATAGCCTAGATATAACAGCGTTGCTAAAGCAAAAAATAAATAGGGGAGGGAAGAGCGATGATTGAAAATGATTAGATATAATTCATCCACCCAATCACTTTGTACCGGTTCAATATTTTTATTATCAAGGCGTTGATAATGGGTCACATAAGGATTGTCATTGCCTTGTGCTTGGCGAATTAGTTCATTGCGTTGTTGTTCCCAAGCATCGACAGGATCAAGATTATTCCAAGCAGTGAATAGTTGCAGTTGCTGACTGCTTAAATTGAGGTGATAGCGATCACGCATATAGAAGTTAATTCGAGCGATATCACCATAGACCTGATCAGGCGGTTCAACAGTACGGGTTTTGAAGTCAATTTCCATATTCACGTTTGCCCCATAAGCCCGTGGCTCACCACTCACCATGCTATACGGTAGATTGCTGCGGTCGCCATTCAGCTCACCAATCGCAGGTACGAGATTATGCATATCGGCTTCCATTTGCCGAAATTGGGCATTCGTATTTCGGCAATTTGCGCGGCCGCCTTGTTGCCAGCATTTGAGTTGATGTCCAAATACCCAAGCCGGTACTACATGCTCCCATTCAATCCGCTTGGCACGTTCGGGATTTTTACGCGCTTGATAACCACAAGTTTTCCAATCAGGCACTAATAGTTTTTGCTGCGCTCGAAACTGACAGCCACTATAAAAAGCAAGCCGATGATCTTTATAGATTTTTTGCGCCAAGATCCATTTCGATTGGCTAAATGAATAGTCACCGCTACGAGCAGTTAAGGCAGGTGCTTCTAGACTCGCAATATCTTCGTCTGGCAAATCACCTTCTTGAGTTACTTCTTGGGTTGTATGAGCATTATTGCTGGTTTCAGCAAGAGCAAGCGGCGCAATAAGGCAACACAGCAAGGCAAAATAGCGTGGCATAAAAAAACTAGCTGATTGAAAACTTACACCTTAAGCTGAATAGCTAAGGGATGCAATCAAGCTCTGGTGTTAAGCCTTATAAGCCTTAATAGATGCTTGATAGATTGAGCGAGCTTGAGGTGCTGACTGAGCACCTCAGAATAAATATAAGCGGAGACTTAAGTTAAGCGCTCACCATCCCTAAAGCGGCTTCGACTTGTTGCAAGAGGTGATGCTCACGTGGGTCGGTTTTATCGGCGGCTGCAATTTGCCGCAGGATATTTAAGCATTCATTTTTAGCTTCATCCGTATTGAAGAAGCGACATTGTTGATTAATAAAGCTTTCCATACGGTCGGGTGTTTCTAAGGCTTTACGCACAGCAGCGATTTCACGCATGGTAAACATATTGATGTCGGTAACTGAATGCCAAGCTAAAGTGTTTAAGTTTCGATTGAAAGCATCTTGTTCACTCAAAGATAGTTTTTTATCTTGATAACGTGCTAGAAGCATTAAGCGGACTAAGGCTTCATTCTGAACTTGTTTAGCTTGTTGTTCTTGCTGTTTTAGTGCTGATTTCTTCATTTCTCAACTCTTGTTATGGTTATTAATTAAGCTAACGGGTTTGGCTCAAGAAACGACTCTTCTATCGAATAAAATTATACTAGGCTAGCAATAAAACAAGCAAATAAATTGATGGCTATAAATAGGCCTAATTAGTCAGCTTCCCAAAGATAGGCATCCATCACTAAGCCCGCATAAGTCACTTCGGGGGTAAAGCGTCTGAGTTGATCGCTGCTGGTACTTGCCCCGAAGGCGACGAATAAGGGCAAAATATGGTCTTCGCTTGGATGAGCCGCAGAGCCATAGGGCGCGATTGAGCGATAAGCGATGAGTTCTTCCTGAGCGCGAGCTTGGAGTTTTTCAGCCAGCCAATCACTAAATTCAAGGGCAGCAGGCCGAGGCTGAGCCGTGCGTGATAACCAAGCAAAATTATGCGTGACAGCACCGGAGGCGAGAATCAAAACCCCCGCAGCGCGTAAGCTTTGTAGAGCTTGCCCCAATTGTAGATGCCATGCTGGCCCTGCTTGGGTTTGAATAGATAATTGTGCAACCGGAATATCAGCTTTTGGGAATAAAGATAAAAGTGGTATCCAAGCTCCATGATCTAGGCCGCGTTGTGCATCCCTTGTTAGGGGGAGTTTGGCTTGTGCAAAGGCGGCTTGTAATTGATCCGCTAATTCCGGTGCACCGGCTGCCGGATATTTTAAGCGATATAAAGGTGCAGGAAAACCGCCAAAATCATAAATAGTTTGCGGTTGGAGGGCAGTGCTGATAGTAGGCGTTTGTGTTTCCCAATGAGCCGAAACCACTAAAATAGCTTGAGGGCGCTCTAAATATGCCCCTAAATACTGCCAGCATGCCAAACTTGGAGCTTGGGGTTGCAGTGCAATATCAGGAGCACCATGCGAAACAAATAAGACAGGCATTGGCATCTTCACTTCCTCAAAATCATTCTTTCAATTAGTGTAAATAGTATAAACTTAACTAAATTTTGAAAGAAGCGAGTTGAATTTAAGCTTCTCTTGTCTCTAAGTTAATAATAAAAGCTTCCCAAGCCAATGGATGGGGCTGCCAACGATAGTGTTTTAATGGCACTCGCCCTTGTGGTGTGAATGCTATTCCCTCACTGAGGAGGCGTGCGTATTGTTCGGCTGCCCCGACAGGGGAGAGCTTACCTAAACTTAATTGCCCTTGGCTATTAACAACTCGATACCACGGTAGCTCTGTGTTTGCTGGAAGTGCATGCAAAGCGTAACCGACCAGTCGTGCATGGCGTGGCAAACCCGCTAGCTTGGCAATATCACCATAAGTGGCTACACAGCCGCTAGGAATTTGTTGAACGACTGCATAAATGCGTGCAGATTTGCTGAGTTTAGGCATGTCTTCTCTTCTTAATCCGCATCGGCGGCTTTTAAGAGGGCAGTGCGGTCTATTAATTGGAGATAGCCTTTGGTTTCACGGATATAACCTTGGCGTTTCCATTCAGAAATAAAGCGACTAACTGTTTCAAGGCTTAGGCCTAATAATTCACCGATTTCACCTCGTGCTAAGGGCAAGGCAACGCCTGCTTGAGTGACTAGGCCACTCTCATACCAATTGACTAAAAACGAAGCTAAGCGCTCGGGCGCTTTCATAACACCTAAAGCCAGCATTTGATTCTCAGCGGCATGTAAATATTGCAGCCAGCGTTGAGTCATGGCCGTATCTATTTCAGTGTACTGCTTTTTTAAGCTGGCTAAATCAGTCAGCGGTAAGCGACAAACTTCAAGCGTCGATAAAGGTATTGCGCTATGACTATAAGTCTCATCAGCAAAGCCATCAAAGCCAAATAGCTCACCTGCTCCTAATACCCGAATAATTTGGGTACGCCCATTGGCTAAGCTTTTGGTCAGTTTCACCATGCCCTTGCGTAGCGTATAGGCGGTTTGGGCGGGTGCTCCTTGATGATAAACCGTTTCACCAATTTGATACTCCATCACAGTGGGTTGAAAGTGTTGAATCTGTTCTAAGCGTGCAAGGGGCAGTTCTCCAAAAATACTTAAATGACGAATGGGGCAGGTCAGGCAATGACCTTTACTTTTGATGTGGGACATAAGCGTTCCTACAAGGCATTAAGTTCAAGTGATGCGAGCGAAGCGAGGCTCTGCTTGCATTGCACCAATTTACTGCTCATTTGAATTGCTGCAACCAACAAAAAGAGGCACAATATCGCAAATTAACCTAGGGATTGCAGGGAATGGCGTCCAGTGGCAACACCGGAATTAAGCGGATTATTAAAGCTGGGCAGTATTCATGGCAAGGGTTTTGTGCCGCCTATCACCATGAGGAGGCATTTCGCCAAGAGGTTTGGGTTTTACTGATTGCGATTCCCCTCGCACTATGGCTTGGCGAGAGTAGCTTAGAAGTAGCATTGCTGATTGGTAGTATCTTCTTATTATTAATAGTGGAGCTATTAAATTCAGCCATTGAGGCGGTGGTTGATCGGATAAGCTCTGAGCGTCATGAATTAGCCGGTCGAGCTAAAGATATGGGGTCTGCAGCTGTCTTGGTTGCCACTATAAATGCACTTGTACTCTGGCTAGTTATGCTTTTTTGATAAACATCATGTTGAGAGGTTTCTGAAAAGTGCATTCTGGCACACACTCCCAGTGGCATATTACGGTTTTCTTAAAATAGGTGCATGGTATATTCTTGTGCGCTTAGTAACAGTTTTGTAGGTTTTGGTTTTTTTTAAATTTAGTGTTGAGGGCAAGTGATGGCTCATAGTGCAGTAGTCTCTTCGGAGCAATATAACTATGAAATCGTGAAGAAATTTGCGATTGCCGCTATTGTCTGGGGGATCGCTGGCATGACAGCCGGGGTGTATATTGCGTCAGAATTGGCTTGGCCATTTTTGAACTTCGATATCGCTCAGATCACCTTCGGACGGTTGCGGCCGGTGCATACTAGTGGTGTTATCTTCGGTTTCGGTGGTAATGCTTTGTTTGCAACGTCCTATTACATTGTACAGCGTACCTGTCAGGTTCGATTAGCGGGTGGAACCTTCTGGCCGAACTTTACTTTCTGGGGTTGGAACTTAGCCTTAATCGTGGCCGGTACTGGCTATCTGTTTGGTATTTCACAAGGTCGTGAGTATGCTGAACCCGAATGGTATGTGGATATTGCTATTGCAGTTGTTTGGGTTGTTTACTTCCTAATCTACACCGTGACTTTAGTACGTCGTAACCAGCCGCATATTTATGTGGCTAATTGGTTCTTCATGTCCTTCATTTTAGCGACCGCCTTATTGCATATTTTCAATAACTTGGCGATGCCTGTTAGCTTATTTGGTATTAAGTCTTATAGCTTGTTCGCAGGTGTACAAGATGCGATGACGCAATGGTGGTATGGGCATAATGCGGTTGGTTTCTTCTTGACAGCAGCTTTCTTAGGCATGATGTATTATTTCGTTCCTAAGCAAGCAGGTCGTCCGGTTTACTCTTATCGCTTGTCGATCGTGCACTTCTGGGCATTGAGCTTCATGTATATGTGGGTTGGTACTCACCATTTACACTGGACAGCGATTCCTGATTGGACTTCTTCTTTAGCCGCCGTATTCTCTATTCTGTTATTGATGCCTTCTTGGGGTGGCATGATTAACGGTATCATGACTTTATCGGGTGCTTGGGACAAATTACGTACTGACCCGATCATGATGTTCCTGATCACGTCTTTATCCTTCTACGGTATGTCTACTTTCGAAGGCCCGATGATGTCCTTGAAAAGTGTGAATGCCTTGTCTCACTACACGGACTGGACAGTCGGCCACGTGCACTCTGGAGCTTTAGGTTGGGTTGCGATGGTTTCTATTGGTTCGTTCTATCACATGATTCCACGTATTTGGAACACGACCATTTACAGTACTAAGTTGATTTATACACACTTCTTCTTAGCAACCATCGGCGTGATTCTCTATATCACTGCTTTATGGGTATCTGGGATTGGTCAAGGCTTGATGTTACGTGCGTTCGATGAATACGGTAACTTAGCGTATACCTTCATTGAAACGGTCGTCTTTATGCATGGCCCTCTGGTTGCGCGTGCAATCGGTGGTATGTTCTTCCTGTCTGGTATGTTAGTTATGGCGTATAACATTTATATGACCATTGCTCGTGCTAAACAAGAAGAGAAAACACCCATCATTGCTACTGCTCAGGCCTAAGGAGAGCTAAGGATGTTAAAACACGAAAGTATTGAAACCAACTCGGGTCTGTTAATCGTTTTAACCTTGATTGCGATTAGCATTGGTGGTTTGGTTGAAATCGTACCCTTGCATTATATTGATAGTACGATTGAGAAGGTGAATGATCCCAAAACAGGCTTAGAAATGGTTCGTCCTTATTCACCATTGGAATTACGTGGTCGGGATATTTATATTCGTGAGGGTTGCTATACCTGCCACTCACAAATGATTCGCCCCTTCCGTGATGAGGATCTGCGTTATGGTCATTATTCATTGGCAGCGGAATCAAAATATGATCATCCCTTCCAATGGGGTTCTAAGCGGACGGGGCCAGACTTAGCGCGTGTTGGTGCGAAATATTCTAATGCATGGCATACCCAGCATTTGATGGCACCGCGCTCGGTAGTTCCTGAGTCAATCATGCCTAATTATCCTTGGTTAATGACGACGGATTTGGACTACTCTGATGTGGCTGATCGAATGATCGCACTGAAGAAAGTGGGTGTGCCCTATACACTCACTAAAGAGGAGTATGCCGGTTGGACTGATGAAAAAGGCCAAAAACACCCAGGCACAGTTGAGCGCTTTGGTGAGAAAGTAGCCAATACTTTGGATATTAACCGTGCTGAAGATAACTTATTAGCCCAAGCTAAAGCAGGTAACTACGATGGCGATCCCTCTTCGATTAGTGAAATGGATGCTTTAGTTGCCTATCTCCAAGTATTGGGGACAATGGTTGACTTTAGTAAGTTTGACGAAGATTACTTCATCCAGTTCCGTTGATCTGGCCCATAGAGATTGTGTGATACTGACTGGTTGGGAGAATAACAATGCTAGCAGAGTTTTGGATGTGGATTACCGATTTAGGTAATAGCAAAATGGTGGCTTTAGTCATTTTCTTCACCACGTTTGTGGGTATTGTACTCTATGTTTATTCTAATAAAGCACGTAGCGAGCGTTTAGAATCCTATCGCTATGTGCCTTTTCTGGATGATGATGAGTATAAACCTCAAGCAGTACCACCAAAGCAAGGTGAGAAATAAATTATGGCAAATCCTGTAAAAGATCCTCTAACTGGGGCGGAAACCACCGGGCATGTGTGGGATGAAACCTTACAAGAGTTTAATAACCCATTACCCCGTTGGTGGTTATGGACTTTCTATGGAACGATTATCTTTGCAATCGTTTATTGGACAATTTATCCGTCTTGGCCGATTGGTAGTTCTTATTTTAAGGGCTTAGGCTCAATTACCTATGAAACTGATAGCGGTGAGGAGAAAACCACTCATTGGAATATGCGTGCTTTGTTAGCCAAAGATATGCAAACGGGTGAACAAGCACTGAAGCAAAAAGCTTATTTGGAAAAAGTATCAGCGGCTTCCTATGAGCAAATTGCCCAAGATCCTGATATGAGTGCTTTCGTACGTTCTTATGGAAATGGTATTTTCGGCGATAAATGCGCTGCTTGCCATCAAGCGGGTGGCCAAGGGGTTGCGGGTTTATTCCCAACACTTGTGGATGATGATTGGTTATGGGGTGGCAGTGTTGAGCAAATCCATCAAACGATTGTCAATGGTCGTAATGGTTATATGCCCGCTTACAATACCACTTTAAATCCAGAGCAGGTTGATGAAGTTGCTAACTATGTGCTGAGTTTATCGGGTATTGAGCATAATGCGGTTGCAGCAGCAAGAGGTGAGAAGATTTTCAATGGCTATGCAGGTGGTTGTTATCAATGCCATACAAGCTCAGGCAAAGGCTTATACTCACAAGGCTCTGCTAATTTAACTGATCAAATTTGGACAGTTGCAGACACGACAGCAGAAGAAACTCCCTTAGAACGTTTAGAGTTGGTAAGAAAAGTCATCACAAATGGCATTCAACGCCAGATGCCTGTCTTTGGTAAGCAATTAAGTGAAACTGAAATCAAAGTTTTGGTCGCTTACTTAAAGCAAATGTCTAGTACTCAGCAGTAATCAACAGTTCTATCCTGTTCTTATCCTCTCTTGCCTTGGTGCGAGAGAGGATTATCCCATCATCATCACTTCCTTAAACTGGCTAGTATCTTTATTAAGTTTATTGTCAAGCGAATAAGAGCTTTGCTACACTCCTTCCCGCGCTCTCGGGGTGTCCTTCTGGACTGAGATGCTTATCAGCAAACCCGTAGAACCTGATCCGGCTCATACCGGCGTAGGGAAGAGAACTGTCTTCTAGCAAATCCCCCTGTGCCGTTGTGTTCCTTAGTAACTGACTAATGGTACTCAACATGAAAAAATCCATTGTTTTCCCTTTTTTAACTTTTCTCGCTGTTAATTCAGCGTTGGCAGCAGATAAACCGATATTGACGGTTTATACCTATGATTCCTTTGTGGCTGAATGGGGTTCTGGGCCGAAGTTGGAGGCTGCCTTTGAAAAGACCTGCAACTGTGATCTTAAGTTTGTGGCCGTTGAGGATGGAGTGAGTATTCTCAATCGCTTAAAAATTGAAGGAGATAAAACCAAAGCGGATCTGATTTTGGGGATTGATGATGGTTTGATGGAGGAGGCACGAGCCACGAAGCTTATTGCTGAACACAAGCAAGCTTTGGATAAATTATCCCCCAAACTGAAATGGGAAGATAAGGATTTCCTGCCCTATGATTATGGCTATTTTGCCTTTATTTATGACAGCAGCAAAATCACCCAACCCGCGACTTCCTTGAAAGAACTGGTGGAATCTGATGCAAAGATTATCTATCAAGACCCACGTACCAGTACCCCAGGGCAGGGCTTAATGTTATGGATGAAATCCGTCTATGGGGATCAAGCAGCTTCTGCTTGGCAACAACTCGCTCAGCATACTGTAACTGTGACTAAAGGCTGGTGGGAGGCCTATAGCATGTTTTTAGAGGGCGGCTCGGATTATGTTTTGAGTTATAACACGTCGCCTGCTTATCATGTGATCTCAGATAAAAAAGATCAGTATAAGGCCGCTCTGTTTAGTGAAGGGCATCTCGCTCAAATCGAGTTAGCGGCACTCCTCAAATCTAGCCAACAACCTGAATTAGCTAAGCAATTTTTAAGCTTTCTAGTCTCTCCAGAGGCGCAAGCGATAATTCCGGTGACTAATTGGATGTTGCCAGTTATTGAAGGTGTCGAGTTACCCCCCGTTTTCAGTCAATTAATTCAGCCCCAAGGTATCGGTTTTACACCCAGTGAAGTGGCCAGTAAACGTGCCGATTGGATTAAAGAGTGGCGCAGCGCAGCAGCCAAATAGTTGGTTATGTAGCGCTCATTGGCTTATTACTCATCACTACTTGGGCCTTTTATGGCCTTAGTAGTGTGGGCGAGGGGGGCTTATCGAGAGCGGTTTTTACTGATCCTTATATTTATAGCCTCTTAGCTTTTTCTTTAAAACAAGCCAGTTTAAGTGCCACAGGTGCGGTGGTTTTAGCCTTACCCGTGGCGCGGGCGCTTTATTATCTGCCTAAACCACTGGGTAAAGCACTCTTCTTAGCATTTTGCTTGCTCTGTTTTGTGTTGCCGACCTTGATTCTGATTACGGGTTTAGTTGCTTTATTAGGTCAGGCTGGTTGGTTAACGCCTTATTTAGGAGAGTCTTGGAGTCTGTATGGCTTACAAGGGATTTTGTTAGCGCATTTATTTTTAAATCTCCCCTTTGCGATTCGAGCTTTTTATTTGCAATTGCAAGCATTACCCGCTAGTTCATGGTTGTTAGCACGGCAATTGAAACTGAGTGCTTGGCAAGCTTGGTGCTTATTAGAATGGCCACAATTACGTGCACGTCTGCTGACGGTTTGGGTTTTTATCTTTGTGCTCTGTTTTAATAGTTTTGCAGTAGTTTTATCTTTAGGGGGCGGGCCACAATCAACGACGCTAGAAATCGCGATTTATCAAGCGCTTAAATATGATTTTAATATCCCAGAGGCTTTGAGCTTAGCTTGGTTGCAATTATTTATCGCGGGAAGTTTGTTTTTATTGTTGACACGGTTTAGCACCAGTTCATGGTTGTCTGCAGAGACGGTACGAGCGCAGTTTTTGCCAAGTCTTAGTGCTACTGCTCGCTTCATACATCAACTGGTTTATGGCTTAGCCTGGTTGGTTTTATTATTACCACTCTTGGCTTTATTGCCAAGTTTGTGGCAAATCTCTGCTGAGCGTTTAAGCAAGTTGATCCTTATACAACCTTTGTTGACTAGTTTAGGTTTAGGGGTGAGTGCGACTGGTTTGGCTCTAGTTCTTGCTCTTCTTGTCTTGACTCCAATTCGGCAAGCCCGTATCCGTCACCGAGTCTACCAACAATGGTTATTGGAGGGTTTAGCGAATCATAGTTTGGTGATACCGGCGATGGTCTTATCCGTTGGCCTCTATATTTGGGCATTGCAGCACCTAGATTTGGAGGTTTGGGGACTGGTATGGGTGGTGCTGATTAATACTCTGATTTTAGTACCCTTTGCCATTCAGCAATTAAAACCACGCCTATTTCAATTTGATGATCAATATCAGCAGTTGGCGCAGCAATTAAAACTAGGCTCACTGGCTTATTGGCAAGTGCTATTGCCGTGGTTAAGGCGTGACTTACAAGCTGCTTTTGTTTTGTGTTTACTATTAGCGATGGGTGATGTAGCTATCTTCTCAATTTTTGCCACTGATCATTGGATTAGTTTACCCTGGTTAATTTATAGTTATGCCAGTAGTTATCGAGTGATGGAAGCTTCCGTATTATCTTTTTTGTTTTTAGTGATCTGTGCTGTTTTAGTGCTTTGCTTAGAGCGAATCAAAGCTCACTAAACGCACTAATAAAAACTTACTCAATAAATAATAAAAATTAATAAAAATTTTGAACTCTTGTTTTAAGCTAGCGTCTATCTTGTTAAGTCAATCACCAGGTTAAAAATATGCAAGGTATTTTTCTAATGCTGATTTGTTATTTATGCCTAGTCAGTAGTAGCGTATTCGCTCAAGCTTTGGGGGATCAAGAGGGTTGGTTAAAGCCGATTTCACTTGAACAACTCGATAAACAACTTAAAGCAGAATTAAAATCCCGCATCATTGTGAATGATTATCGGCCTATGCCTGTGATTCAAGCTCCCTCGGTGATGGCTCAGGCGAGTCCAGCGCCGAGCATGGCTCGAGCTAGGCCGAGTATGAAAGCGCAAACTTCTGCAGGGCAAGTGTCTAGCACCAATCTGCAAGAGCAGGGGGTGGATGAGGCTGATAAGGTAAAAACCGATGGTCGCTATTTATATGGGGCGAATCAGCAAGGTAACGGCATTCGCGTGTTTGATACACAAGCCATTTCGGGTTCAAAGCTCAAGCAAATTGCTACACTGGGTATGCCCGCCAATTCACAATTGCAGGGCTTATATTTAGTCCCGAATAAAAAGCAATTATTGGCAATAACCAGTTCCTACCAGCCTATGTATTCGGGGATACATCGCCCTTATCGCGGTGGCTCTGGGCAAACACAACTATTAATTTTCAATACCAGTCATCCCAGTAAACCACAACTGATTCGTCAATTGAACCTAGAGGGGAGCTTCTTTCAAACTAGAAGAATCAATAATCGCCTCTATTTATTTTTGAATCATTATCTGGAAGGCTATCCTAATACTTATAAAAGTATTGAAACCAAGCAACCCTTAACAGAAGCACAAAAAGAACTTGAGAAACAAAAGATTAGCACGGCTATCGATCAATGGCGTATTGCTGCTATATTGCCCCATTATTTTGAGAAGGGGAGTAAAGAGGCAAAACCTTTATTTAAAAATAATTCACTCTATATGCCTAATCAAAAATTAGATACTTTTTATCAGTTGAACTCACTGATTAGCTTAGACTTAGATAATCCCAATCAAGCACCAGAAGCTTTAGGCTATTTTGGGAATGTAGGCAGTTTTTATATGTCAGACCGAGCGGCTTATTTAGTTTCTCCCTATGATCCTTTGGCGAAAGCACCGATTAGTTCGATGCAAGGCAATGTGGTACATAAATTTGCGCTCAATGGGCAAGGCTTTAATTATCGTGGGTCGGGGGCTTTCTTTGGGACACTTAATTGGAATGAACTCAGTAGCTTCCAGTTTGATGAAGATCAGCGTGGTCATTTGCGAGTAGTGACTTATAATAGCGCACAAACTACTAAACATCCTGATCCTATCACGCGCTCTCCCGTAATCTTGACAGTATTAGCTGAAGCACCTAAGGCTAAGCAGCTCGTAACGGTTGGACGCTTGCCTAATGCGAAATATCCGCAACCACTGGGTAAGCCTGGTGAGCGTTTATATGGAGCGCGTTTATTTAATAATTATGCTTATTTCGTTACGTTTCGTAATACCGATCCGCTTTATGTGGTGGATTTGCGTGATCCGCGTGAGCCTAAACTAAGTGGTGAATTAATTATTCCTGGTTTTTCGGATTATCTTCATCCAGTCACATCGAGCTTGCTCTTAGGTGTGGGTAAGGCGGCTGATGCCCAAGCTGGGGGGGCTCAACAAGGTTGGAAGTTGTCGCTATTTGATATTAGCAAACCCAATCATCCACAAGAAATTGATAAGGTCGAATTAGGCGGAGCAGGTTCGGATAGCCCTGCCAATCGTAATCATCATGCAGTAACTTCTTTAGCTATTAATCACAATACACTCACACGGGTTGCCTTGCCGGTCATGGTGACTGATCCCAATACGGGAACATCCAAAAATGGCCTACATCGTTTTGAGGTCACGCATGCCCAAGGTAAACTAAAGCATTTGGGCGGATTTTCAGTCAGTCCTGCTAAGGATTGGTATTGGGATGATAATGATCGCAGTATTCTGATTGATAATACGCTGTATTATTTCCACAATGGCAATTTCTATGCGAGTCCTTGGGCTGCAAAATAATTTATGTTAATGATCGAAAATTTGTTATTGCGCCGTGGCTCTTGGCAGCGGCGCTATGCTCTGCAAGTAGCACCTTGTTCTATTGTCACTATCCAAGGCCGAAGTGGAGCCGGAAAGTCGGCACTGCTAGCGGCTATTGCGGGTTTTGAACCCGTTGCGGAGGGGGATATTCAATGGCAAGGGCGGTCTTTACTGCGTTTGCCAATTGAGCAGCGCCCTGTGAGTATGCTGTTTCAAGAGCATAATTTATTTGAACATTTAAGCATCGCCCAGAATTTAAAGCTGGGCTTAAAGTTTAGTTCGGAGGCTGCCCGACAAGCCGCCTTGCAATCTGCGGCCGCAAGCTTAGAAATCACCCCCTATTTGAGCAAAATGCCTCACGAATTATCCGGTGGGCAGCGGCAGCGTATTGCATTATTGCGAACCGTATTACGCCCTGAGCCGCTTATTTTACTCGATGAACCGTTTGCGGAATTAGATGCTTATACTCGTGAATTGGCGGCTCTGTGGGTTCGGGACACGGCTAAAGCAACGCATAAAACTGTATTATTGGTGACGCATCAAAATGAAGATGTCGAGCGCTTGGCGGATCAAAATCTTATATTTACGTAGCGGTTAAGTCTTGCAAATAGCCTACGGCAGCTAAACCCGCCTGCTGACCGGTTGCCAAGCAAGCAGTTAGTAAATAGCCACCGGTAGGCGCTTCCCAATCGAGCATTTCGCCCGCACAGAATACACCGGGTAAGGATTTGAGCATTAAGTCAGGTGTGAGGGCCGCAAACTCGATGCCACCTGCAGTACTAATGGCTTCATCTAAAGGCGTCATGCCTAAGAGGGTCAGGGGTAAATTTTTAAGGAGCTGGGCGAGATATTCTGCGGTTGGTGCTTGGGTTTTATCCCGTTGTTCAAAGACTAAGGCGGTCTTAATGGCATCTAATTTCAATTGAGTTTTTAGAAAACCACCCAGACTTTTTTTCGAGGAGCGTTTGGAGAGGATGTCTACTAATTGGGCATGGCTTTGATGCGGACATAAATCCAAATAAAACTGAGCACTGCCTTGTTGCTCCAAACTATCCCGCAGACGGGCAGCAAACGCATAAATTAAACTACCTTCCACTCCTTGTTCGGTCATGATGAGTTCGCCTTGGCGAGTTTCGGTATGGCCAAAGCGATCGGTGAAGCTTAAGCTCACCGCTTTAATGGGGGAACCAGCCAAGGGTTTGAGATAATCACTCCAAGCACAAAGAAAGCCATTATTGGCAGGTCGCAAGGGTTTAATCGGAATCTGTTGCTGGCTCAGCCAAGTTACCCAAGCCCCATCACTACCTAGTTTTTTCCAACTTGCCCCGCCTAACGCTAAGATCGTCACGGGATAATGTTTTGTGATAACAGTGCTTGGCGTTTGCAATAGCCATGCCCCAGTAGCGTCTAAACCTAAGCAGCGATGACGCGCATGAATGTTTAAGCCTTGGCTTTTTAACCGGCTCAGCCAAGCGCGTAAGAGCGGAGCGGCTTTCATTTCTTTGGGAAAGACTCGCCCTGAGCTACCGACAAAGGTTTCAATCCCTAAATCACTACACCACTGACGTAAAGCCGTAGGGCTAAAGGCGTGTAAATAGGGTTCAAGTTCAGCCGCTCGTTCTGCATAACGTTGGGTAAAAGTAGCTAAGGCTTCAGAATGGGTGAGATTTAAACCGCCAATACCTGCCAGTAAAAACTTACGCCCAACGGAGGGCATGGCATCATACAGATCCACGGCATAACCGGCTTGAGTAAGTTGTTCCGCCGCCATTAAGCCTGCAGGGCCCCCACCGATCACAGCCGCAAGTACCGCTGGACGGCTCATGATGCTTGATCCTTCAGTTGGGCGTTCAACCAAGCGGGTACTCGTTCATCCAGCCAATACTGTAATTTCCACGGCCTGGT
>JBJOOT010000018.1:0-29643 GCA_046051185.1 Pseudomonadota bacterium
ACACATATTGGCTTAAGGCATTAAATGCCCCCAAACCTAAGGCACGCTCTGCCAATTGCGGTGAGTCCAACTTAGCTAACCAGTGATCCAGCGAGCCTTGCACTTGTTCAGGCTGTGGATACGCTTGCCATAATTCCGCTAAACTTGTTTCAAGACTCACATAAAAAGCACCTACATCGCCCGTCGATAAGAACACAAAACCAAATTCATCCCGAAAATCATCCGCTGCTAAGCGTGGGAAATACAGGCGCTGCACCGTTGGTAAACTTAGATGTGCGCGAATTTGCTCAACCAAGGCTAGATAATCGGCAGCTAAGCTCATAGCATCCTCACTGAGTTTCGTTTATGGCATTTATGGCGAATACTAGTTATTTTCTTGAAATAGCCTGCAGCATTCAAATCTTATTCAAGTGATATTGATATTTAACAGAGTTTGACACCTGCAAGCTCATATCAAGTTAAACTCTAACAGTATTTTTCTCATCCACCGACCTAGGCTATGCTTAATCAATTTAGGTTTGAACTACTCCATGCACAGTAAAGAAACTGAAGGTTTAGGCCTCCATCGCATCGTCATCGTTGGCGGAGGCGCGGGTGGCCTAGAATTAGCCACGCTCTTAGGCAATCGACTGGGTAAACATAAACGCGCTCATATCACTTTAGTTGATAAAAATCGTACACATATTTGGAAACCAATGCTGCATGAAATCGCTTCAGGCAGTATGGATTATACATTGCATGAAATTGATTACCTTGCTCAAGCCCATTGGCATCATTTTCGCTATCGGATTGGCGCACTCACAGGCATTGATCGCGCCCAGAAACTTATCTATTTAGCTGCCTATGAAGATAGTGATGGCGAATTAGTCACACCGCAACGTAGCCTTCCGTATGATACCTTGGTCATTGCAGTGGGTAGCCGTACCAATGATTTTAATATTCCAGGGGTCGCTGAGTATGCGATTGAAATGGATACGGCTGCTCAAGCTGAGCATTTTCATCAAAAACTAGTCAATGCCTGTATTCGTGCCCATGCACAAACAGCAGCCTTACAACCTTATCAGTTACAAGTCGCTATTATTGGTGCAGGCGCAACAGGGGTAGAATTAGCGGCTGAATTGCATAAAAGCATTCGTACTTTGGTTAAATATGGCTTAGACAGCATTGAAGCGGATCGTGATGTCACCTTAACCCTAATTGAAGCGGCTCCACGCATTCTGCCGGGCTTACCCGAACGTATTTCTGCAGATGCAGCGCAGATTCTTACACGTCTTAAGGTTAATATCTGTACAAATGCACGAGTAGCAGCAGTCCATGAACATAGTGTTGAACTGAGTACAGGTAAGCAGATTCCTGCAGAATTAATTGTCTGGGCGGCCGGTATTCGTGCCCCCGCTGTCCTCAAAACCTTGGATGGTTTAGCAACTAACGCTATTAATCAGCTTCTCGTCAAAGCAACCCTACAAACCACTTTGGATGAAAATATTTTTGCCCTAGGTGATTGTGCTTCGGCTGATTGGCTTGGTCATGAACCACCAACTAAAGTCCCACCTCGCGCCCAAGCAGCTCATCAACAGGCGGTGTATCTAGCCAAACAATTACAAAGGCGTTTGGAGGGAAAAAGCTTAGCCGACTTTCATTATCAAGACTTTGGTTCTCTAGTTTCGCTAGGGGAAAACTGGGCGGTCGGTGGCTTAATGGGCAATATTGCACGCGGTACTTTATTCGTCGAAGGTTACCTCGCCCGCTTTATGTACAATATGCTCTATAAAAAGCATCAATTAAGTCTGCATGGCTTTTGGAAAACGGCCGTAGAAACGATTTCGAGTATCTTACGCCGCACTACAACACCGAGTATTAAATTGCATTAGCATTAACGGGATTAAGGGTTTGCCTACTTAGATTATGCGTAGGCAAATCTAATAGCTTATTTGGAACTGCTTTTCTTAGGCTGGGTCTATTCATGATCAAGTCATAATCAAGTTTATAACAAGGAAGCTATTTCAATGCTAAGCACTCCCTCAGTGAATCAAACCAACCCTTATCCGGGTCTACGCCCTTATCAACCAACTGAACAGACGCAATTCTATGGACGCGAGGCAGACACTCAAGCTTTACTCGCGAAGATCATCAACCAGCGTTTAACTTTTTAGTCACCTTTTTTCGCCTGATTACCCCGTATACGAGTCAGCCTTTAGTTATTATTCTGGATCAATTTGAAGAATTTTTTCGTTACCGCTTTATTCATCATACCGCTGATTTTCAAGCCTTCATTGACCAATTAGCCGAAGTCATTTTAGCGCCTGAACTCAATGTTTCTTTAGTCTTTTCCATGCGAGAAGACTTTGCTTTAGAACTCAATGCCTTTAAACCCCATTTACCCAACCCCTTATTTAGCAATTATTATCGCTTAGAAAAATTGGGTATTGATGCAGCTAAAGCAGCAATTACTGAGCCTTTAATTCAGGCAGGCTATCACTACGAACCGGCCTTATTAGATGAATTACTTAAAGACTTATTAAGCCGTGATTTGACCCGCGATGCCTCGAGCCTCGCCCAAGGTACTCAAGCCGATAGCGTGGAACCGCCCTATTTACAAATCGTCTGCTCCCAACTTTGGGACTTAGATAAAAATGATCCTGCTAAAACCTTACGCTTAGCCACTTATCGCAAAGCGGGAGGGGCGAAAGGTTTATTAGAAAACTATGTCAATGAGGTTCTAAAAAGTTTCTCAGACAAAGAAAAACAAATCAGCTCTAAAGCCTTCGATCATTTGATCAGCCGACGGGGTACTAAGATGGCACATACACCGGAGGATTTGGCGGAGCTGGTCAAGCTTAAACCATCGGAACTGGCTAAGGTCATGGATAAGCTTGAGCAAGCTCGTATTCTGCGCCGCCAACAACGTGATCAGCAGGTTTGGTATGAGCTGTATCATGATATGTTTTCTGGTGGGATTGAGGCTTGGAATACAGCTTGGAAAAACCATATGCGCTTACACGCAAGCTCCCTCTAGAAACCCGCCTCCTATTGGTCAGCTATTTAGGCGATAGTAACTCACTAAAAGCAGCGCCGCTCTTACTCGCACGCTTCCAAGACAGCAATGAACGCGAAGATCTCCGTCAGATGTCTGCTTTTGCTTTAGGGACGCTAGGTGCAACTACCGCGATCCAGCATTTCGTGCCGTACTGAATGATCCCAATGAGCGTACTGAAGCACGTAACGGTGCTATTGAAGGGCTTAAAGCTTTATATGACACTGCCAGTATTGATCTTTTGTTAAATCGTCTCCAAGATCCTGAAGAACGCCTTGATATACGCAGTAATATTGCAAATGCCCTCGGCTCATTAGCCGCTCATAGTGATAATAATCGTAACCCTGCTTTACTACGCATCGCTCTAGATTCGAAGATGAGCACCAGCATTCGGACACAAGCACTGTTCGCCATACAGCCTGATCAACAGAATCAACTCATCGGCCAAGCCTTAATACCCTTGACCCAAGATTTAGATAGTCAAATTCGTCTGTTTAGTACCGATGCTTTATTAAGAGTCTTAGAAGGCGAAGCTTTATTGCCTTGGCTAACGACGCCGGGGTTAATCACTACCGATCCGACGAAGGGCTTAAGTCGTTATGTAGCAACCAGCCCTCGTGCACCAGCAATTGCAAATTTACTCCGCTTTGCCCAAGACGATCAAAGCCCCCTCCAAGCTTATGCCTACAAATTTTTAGCTGAGCTAAAAGCAACGGAAGCTTTGCCAGTTCTTCAGAGTGGTTTAGCCACTTTAGAAGACGAATATCAGGAATGGCGCCAACTACGAGATCAACAACCTGATGATTTAGGTGATACTAAGGCCTATGCGCGTTGGCAAACGCAGTTTAAAGCGGCCACGCCTAAACATGCTCCCTTAGCGGTCTATTATGGCTATGCCTTGGCTGCGATGGGCTTTGAACAGGCATTGACCGCTTTAAACCATGACTTAGCGGCTGTGCGCTTAGGAGCAAGCTTTAGTTTAGGCAAATATGCGAGTGTTCAAGACCTTCAAGCGCTAGCTCAAGAGCGTGCTAAGCACCCTAATGAACCACTGTTTCAGCAAGCTAGCTATACGGCCATTAATCAAGGCTTGCAGCGTTTAGAACGCTCAACAGATCCTGAGCAAATCCAAGCCCTAAGTGCTTGGCATACGCAAAGCCAAGCGCAAGCGACAGAGCCTATCACTCAGCGCTTAGCTTGGACCTTAACCCTGATCAAGCATTATCAAAGCCTTGATCAGGAGTTTGCATCGAAGTATCAATTAAAGCGCAAAACTTTATAAGCTGCATCGGTTGAGAGCCTGCTGCAGCTAAGATTGCGCAGGCTTTAAACCACTAGCTACTTTAAATGCCTTCACAGAATAATACAGCTCCTCATCGGCGATCATCCGATCTAGATCAATACTGATCGTGCTAGGGAAGCCGTATTGCGGATCGTAGCTGATGTTCACACTCGCAGCAGGACGATTAATGGCATCACGAATTAACTGAAAGAGTTCCTCAATGGTTTTAGCATCCGCTTGACGCTCTGGCGGTAAAGGCTTTTGGGAACTCACTAACTCCGCTTGTTGAATCTTGCCTTGCAAGACACGAATCGCAATCGGCTGAGTGTATTCAGGTGGGCAAAAACAACTAGGCTGTAATTGATAGGCATAATGCGCGGGGCGTTTTTGCTTCCATAAAGCTTCAGCGGCCTCTAAAGCCGATAGGGCTTTTAAATCTTTTTGGGCTAAGCTTAGCGCCGCTGCTTGTACAGCCTTTAAAGCCTCTGCTGAACCGGTCAGCTCATACTGTGCAGGAAATGACTCCATCACACTCAAGAGTTTCAGCTCACCGGCTGCTTCTAATTGACGAATGTTCTCCTCCACAGGATCGGGTTGTAAGGTCGTACCGGTGATTTTTAAATGAGTCCAGCCCGCTTGCACGGGTGTTGCTTGAGTTTTAGTAGCCGGTACTTGCTCAGAGGCGATACTACAAGCCACTAAACTACCTAGCATCAAAGCTAGGCCTAGTATTTTTTTCATCTTCACTTTCCTCAGCGTATCCAATAAAAATCAGGCGATCTGTGCTTCCGTTTCCGTCAGATACTGCAGGAAACGATTCGATTGATCGACCAAAATCGCTTGTGGCTCAATCCGATAGGAAGATAATTCAAATCCCATAATAATGATCTCTTCGCCTTGCTGGATCAAATGAGCGGCCGCACCATTCACACAAATCACCCCACTACCCCGCCGACCACGCAGCGTATAAGTTTCTAAACGCGCCCCTGAGCTATTACTCACTACCAGCACCTTCTCGCCCACATCCAAGCCACAAGCCTCGAGTAAGTCCTCATCAATGGTGATACTGCCTACATAATCAATATTGGCCTCAGTGACAACGGCTTTATGAATCTTTGACCGCAAATACCAGCGCATGCTGCATCTCCTCATTAAAATAGATTAAAAAAATAGATTAAATTCACTAATGACCGATAGTAGACACAATGGCTGCTGCGATGCAATAAAATGCGGGAAGCTGTTCATAATAACGCTATAATGCCGCACAAAATAAATCAGCTTAAAGGTCAGATCGATGAAAATTGCAGTTGCAGGCACCGGCTATGTAGGCCTCTCAAATGCGCTCTTATTAGCACAGCACCATGAAGTCGTTGCCTTAGATATTCTTCCTGAAAAAGTAGCCCTGCTTAATCAAGGCCAGTCCCCCATCATTGATAGCGAAGTTGAGGCTTTTTTAAAGCGTGATGATCTAAACTTTCGCGCCACCTTGAATAAAGAAGAAGCCTATGCACAGGCCGACTTTGTGATTATCGCAACACCAACAGATTATGATACTCAAACCAATTATTTTAATACGCGCTCTGTCGAGGCTGTGGTTAAGGATGTGATGGCGATTAATCCCCAAGCGGTGATGGTGATCAAATCAACCATACCGGTTGGCTACACCCAGCATTTAAGCCAAGAAACGGGCAGTACTCAGCTCATCTTCTCCCCCGAATTCTTACGAGAAGGTAAAGCTCTGCATGATAATCTTTATCCTTCCCGTATTGTTGTCGGTGAGCGCTCCGAGCGGGCTGCTCTATTTGCCAAGCTCTTACAAGAAGGTGCACGTAAGCAAGACATCCCTGTGCTATTTACTGATCCAACAGAAGCTGAAGCGATTAAGCTATTTGCTAATACCTATTTGGCGATGCGGGTGGCTTATTTTAATGAACTTGATACTTATGCTGCGACACATGGCTTGGATACACGCCAAATTATCGAAGGCGTCTCCTTAGATCAGCGCATTGGCAATCACTATAATAATCCCTCTTTCGGCTATGGTGGCTATTGCTTACCCAAAGACACCAAACAGTTACTCGCCAATTACAACCAAGTACCACAAAACCTGATCCAAGCGATTGTAGCCTCGAACTCCACGCGCAAAGATTTTGTGGCGGATAGTATCATCCAGCAACAGCCGAAGGTGGTTGGAGTGTATCGTCTGATTATGAAGGCGGGTTCAGACAATTTCCGTGCCTCCTCTATCCAAGGGATTATGAAGCGGATTAAAGCCAAAGGTATTCAAGTTGTCCTCTATGAACCTGAATTAGCAGAACCTAGCTTTTTTAACTCTAAACTAATCCGCGATTTAACAGAGTTCAAAGCATTGAGTGATGTAATTATCGCCAATCGTATGCATCCTGATTTAGAGGATGTAAAGGCTAAAATTTATACCCGTGATTTATTTGGTAGTGATTAAACTGCGAAGTTTTTATACCCACATACTAAAAAAGGGTATTCAGATAAATGGTGTGGATTTAATAGATAAGCTGTATTAATATTAAAGCGTCGAATACAAAAAAATACAACCCCATAAAAATAGGATGGTGAAACATAATGACCAAAAAAAGCCTACTCCTTGTTATTGCCTCTTTATTAGCCAGTAATCTTGCATTCGCTGATACGGCTGGTGATACACAAACGGTTTCAGTAACTGTCCCTTCGGTTAAACTACTGGACATTAAAGCGGCCTCTGGCACTTCGACTGCGGCGGATGAAGCCGATGCCTTGAGCTTTACCTTAACCGCCCCCACTACAGCTGGTGATAACTTTGCCAGTTCAACCACCGGAGGTTTCTATGATGTCACCTCCAATGTCGCTTCTGGTGGCTCTACCACTCGCAAAATCACGGTCGCAGCTGATACCTTAGGCGCAGGTTGGAAGCTGACCCTTACGCCTACTGCAGTGTCGGGGGCAACAGCGAATACTATCAATTTCACCTCTAGCGATGTGGCCTCTAAAGATTTGGTCACTGCAATTGGCAATATTGCCGCTAAAGATACCGCGATTAGTTATACCTTCGGCCCAGAAGCTGCCAGCATCGTCCCTTCTTATACAGGTGCTGATGGAACTACTGCAGAAGATATTACATTAACTTATACTTTAAGTGATGATAGTTAATGACTATCTAAATGCATAAGGTGGTTATTTTATTTAAAATAATCACCTAGCGATTAAACACTGGCCTAAAAAAATTACACCCCTAGCCTAAAAAATAATAATCTAAAATAATTAAGCTAACTAAATAAAGTCAGGTGTGATATGCGAATCTTTTTTCAAAGATTAATTTTACCAAAACTGATCTTATCCAAATTAATATTATCTAAATTAATTTTAGCCGGATTAATCTTATCTGGATTAAACCTGCCTGCCCATGCAATCACGCTCAGCGTCAGTGATGCCAATATCCCAAGTTCCGCTTTGGGTACTTTAGAAATCGCGGGGGATTATTTCCCTAATAGCGTTGAAAGTACCAGCCAAGTCGCGGCAGCTAGTATCGGCAGCGCCCCAACCACGCCTGCTGTCAGTAATAGTGAATGTGGAGCAACAGATCCCGCTTGGAAACTCCATGCTCAGATCAGTACGAATGTGACTGGATTGACGCTCAGAGTACGCCGCACCAACAATGGTACGGGTGGCACGGTATACGGCGGCGAAAGCTATATCACCCTCAGCGCCCTACCGACGACTTTATTTTGTGGCAATAGTGATGTTGCTGATATTGGTCTGCAATTCCAAATTGATGCGGTCGATGTTGGTGATGGACACGGGACTCGCAACTGGCAAGTCGACTACACCGTAGAAACCCTATAATACGCTGAAAAATAACGAGAATAATGAAAATAATGAAAAAAACTCCAGTCTATTTAGCCTCTTTCCTGTTGATCAGCCTACTTAGCTTCCAAGCGAAGGCGGGTTTATTACTGAATGGCGAACTCAGCCATGAATACACAACTCAAGCTGGACAACACTTGCTTGGCCATTTGGAGCTACACAATAATGGCACAGAACCGATTGAAGTAATTTTGACGCAAGAAGACAGCGCTCCTGATGGTACTGCACACTCGCATGAACGCTCTAACCGAAGCTGGGTCAATTTAGCTCAAGAACGTATCCGCTTAGAGCCGGGTTTGACTCAACAAGTCAGTTATACCTTAACAGTCCCTTCAGGACTTCGTGAGGGAACTTATTGGAGTGGTATCAATGTCGAACCGATCCAAGCCGAAACAAAAACTCGCCCTGCTCCAGCAGGCCAAATCCGCTTTGGGATCAAGCAAAAAGTACGCTATAGCGTCAGTATCATGACCCATTTAGGGCAAGGTAGCGGCAAAATCGTATTTGGTAAGCCGCTTATCCGCCCCGCAAAAGATGGCAGTAAACAATTGGTTCTCAAACTTGCTAATCATGGCCTCTTCCACAGCCGTCCCACCGTCGCTCTAGAAGTATTTGACCCCCGTGGGCAAAGCCTAGGGACTTGGCAGGGGAATAAACGGGGACTTTACCCTGGCGCTAGCAAAACCTTTGAAATCGCTTTGCACAACTTAAAAGCAGGACAATACAAAGCTTTACTGGTCGCAGAGGATAGCAATAGTGGGCACACCTATGGTGCTGATATGAACTTAAACCTTCAGTGAGGCCGCTATGTCAAAACAGGCGATTCCTCCTTTGCTGCTTGGCATCCTATTAGCATGGCCTGCTAGCAGTTTTGCTGATGCACGCCTACAAGTATTGGCCTTAGAGCGCCAATTGGATGCCGATAAACGGGGTATTGTCACCCTACGCATGGAAGTCGAAAACCGCAGCAGCACCGATAGGGAGTTTCAGGAATCTCTCCAACTGCCGGAGGGTTGGAGTTTGTTAAGTACTGCAGCACCGTTTACTTTAGCAGCGGGACAACGCGAATTACGCCTCTTGCATGTATTAGTGCCTAACCAAAGTGCTGCTGGGCAATTTCCACTGACTTATCAACTACAAGCGCTTAATGACAGCAGCTTATACAGCCAAGAAACCGTACACGTTGCGGTACAGGCGTTAGCGGGTATTCAATTGAGTCGCTTAGCAATTCCAGCCAATCTCTTAGCCGGAGAAGCCTATCAAGCCCAGTTCTTGTTGACTAATACCGGCAATCTTCCCCAAAAATACCGTATTCGTCTGCATGATAGTGATGGCTATGCACTGCAGCTTGCCCCCAACCAGCTCCAGCTTGCCCCTGGCGCGAGCCAAACTATTACACTTAAGGGTAAAGTGGCTGAACAGCCAGATACCGAAGTGCATCGCCTGACACTGATGGTTTATGGAGCGGGGCAACCTTTAGAAGAAAGCCTAAATATCCCAATTATTCCAAGCAATCCCCAAGGCATTGGTACACATCACCGCCTTGATGGGGAATTAAGCGTAGGCTATCTTGCTAATCAGCAACAAGCGGGCTCGCATGACACCACTCAACAACAAGCGACCCTCGATTATCGCTTACGAGGGGCACTCGATCCCTTAGGAGAGCATCGTGTTGATCTACACTTACGCACAGGACGGGCTTTCGACCAGCCTTTTGCTAGCGATCAGACACAGTATCAATTGCGCTATGAAAATGATGATTGGCAAGTCAAAGCGGGCGATCAAAGTTTCTATACGCACCGTCTGCTTGGAAATAGTTTGTCTGGAACAGGAATAGAAGCGCGTTATCAAGGGCATACCGCCACGGGGCAAGCCGCCGCAAGCTCAGTGCGAGCCTTTCATGGGCAAAGTGATCATGCGGCAGATGAATCCGTCCGCGCCAGTGCTCTAATCGGCAATTACCAATTAAATGACCAGCTAGAACTCAGTGCTGCACTCCTGCACCATGAACAAGACTTAACTGAGACTCATACTGGCACAAATAGCGATAAAGCTATTAAAAACCTCGCCAGCCTTGAAACCCACTGGGGCGGTGAACAAGCTGATCTGAGCGCTGCCTTCGCCCATGACGGTGATCACCAAGCGATCGCACTGGATACCACAGCGCGTTACGGCAAACTCTCTAGCCATCTGAACTATCTGCGGGGCGATAGCGATTTTGCAGGCGCTTATGCGGATACCGAACAATTGAACCTAGGTGGGCAATGGCAAGCCGATGACAAAACTCGGCTCAGCGCCCAAGCTCGACAAACACGCAATAATTTAAGTGCCGATGATAGCCGCGAAATCCGTAATGACTACGAATATCGCCTCCGTGCTGAACGTGCAATTGGCACTAACGCCGATACCCAAATCGGCATTGGGCTACGCCACCGCGATGAACATGACCAACGAACCCTCTCAACCACCGACCAAACCTTGACAGCCGCCAGCCTCAACTATCAAAAGCAATTAGCAGACTTAAACCTCAGCGCCCAAATCGAGCTAGGTAAACGTCAAAGCTATAATGCAGCAACCCGCTTTGGCCATCGTCAACAGCTGGCTTTCAGTTGGAGGCCAACCGAGCGTTGGAAGATAGCCGCTGATTATAGTCGTGACGCAGGCTTAAGCAGCACAGAAGCACGGCAAACCTTAGGACTACGCACAGACTATCGTTTACCTGATCAACAAGAGTGGTCGGGCTATGTACAACTGGCAGAGACGGAAGATAACCCGAGCCTGACAGCTAATTTAAGCTATCGTAAACCCCTCAAAAAACAGCATAAACTTGCATTAGGTCTCAGCCATCGCCAAACCTCAACCACTGATAATAAACCGCTCAAAGATACCAGTATCCAAGTTGATTATACGCTGCCACTGGATCTTCCCTTACGCAAACGTAAAGATATTGCCACTTTATGTGGGCAACTGTTTGATGCAGAAACTCACTTAGCGCTTTCGGGGATGGTCTTAAATCTAGAAAGCCATACCACCGTTACCGATCCCCAAGGTAAATTCTGCTACCCCAATGTCTTGGCCAAAGATTATCGGCTGCAACTTGATCCGAGTCGTCTAGCAGGGCGTAGTTACAGTTTCGGTGAGGAAAACCTAGGGAAAGCGATTCATTTGCAAGCCGGTGAGCAGCGTCATCTAAAACTGATGCTGTATCCGGCGGCTGGCTTAAGTGGGCAGGTTCTGAGCTTTAGCCATAGTGCGCTGCTCAGTCAACAGGGGTCAGCGGGGGCAGCAATCCCAGATTTGCCACTGGAATTACGCCCTATGGGCAATTTGGCAAGTACTGCTAAGCCTCTGTTCCGTGAGACTGATGCGGAAGGCCGCTTTAATCTTATAGGTCTCGCCCCCGGAACTTGGCAACTGGTGATTAACAACCAACAAGCCCTCCCTAAACATTACCGTTTAGAGCAAAGCCAATGGCAGTTAGAACTGAAAGCCGGACAAGTCCACGAATTGAAGATTCGCGCTGTCCCTCAACAGCAAGGCATTGAAAAAACTGGGCCGACGGAAGGCTTTTTTGTCTCCGGTTAGCGCCTGCAGTCGATACTATGCAAGCAGGCTCTTGACAGAGAGCCTTTTTACCCACTACGCTAATGAACCTTATTCATTTATTCATGGAGACCTTATACATGCCCGTTCAATGCAACTATAGACAGTTAATGCAATTTTAGTCTCCCGCATTTCGCCGGGCGACTGCTCAAGCGGTTATCCGGCAAAATGTGACAACTTAGGTGTTGGCATGTATTCAAAACCCGGATGACACAAGTCTCTGGGTTTTTTTATGCCCGGAATAAATAAAAATGAAAGGATAGCTATGCCGATTAAATTAATGCTCAATAAGGGCAAAGTTCCGGTCAAAGTATTTACTGAAGATATTGACCAAGCCTCAATCAATCAGCTTAACAATATGGCACAACTGCCCTTTATTCACTCGCATATTGCCGCTATGCCAGATGTGCATCATGGGATTGGAGCGACCGTAGGCTCAGTGATTCCAAGTAAAGGGGCGATTATTCCTGCCGCCGTAGGAGTGGATATTGGCTGTGGAATGAATGCGATTCGCTTGTCTTTAAAGGCTAGTGACTTGCCTGATAATCTACAGGCTATCAGGAGTGCGATTGAAAAGCGCGTACCGGTCGGTTTCGAAGAACATGCAAGTTCTACTGTTCAGGGTGCAACCCTAAATAATATCGGTAAACATTTGGATGTGATTACCGATAAGCACCCCGGTTTAATCAAAATGCAGCGGAATTTTGAGCGTACTTGGGGCAAACAACTTGGTACTTTAGGCGGTGGAAATCATTTCATCGAGCTTTGTATTGATGAAGCCGAAGATGTCTGGGTGATGCTGCACTCCGGTAGCCGTGGGATTGGTAATGTGATTGGACGCTATTTCATTGAAAAAGCGAAGAAAGATGTTGGTAAAGTCTTAGGCCAATTACCCGACAAAGATCTCGCTTATTTCACGGAAGGCACGCAGCATTTCGATGATTATGTGCAAGCGGTGAGCTGGGCGCAGGATTATGCCATGCTCAATCGCCGCGAAATGATGCATTTGGTTTTAGGGGCTTTAAAAAGCCAACTCAAGCCCTTCACGACCACACGTGAAGCCATTAACTGCCATCATAATTATGTGCAAAAAGAAACGCATTTTGGCGCAGAGGTTTATCTCACTCGTAAGGGGGCGATTAGCGCCCGTGAAGGTGAACTAGGCATTATCCCAGGCAGTATGGGCGCGAAATCGTATATCGTGCGTGGTTTAGGCAATGCGCAATCCTTCTGCTCCTGTTCGCATGGTGCAGGACGGCGCATGAGTCGCACTGAAGCGAAACGGCGTTTTAATACTCAAGATTTAGTTGAACAAACCACTGGGGTGGAATGTCGTAAAGACAAAGGCGTGGTAGATGAAATTCCCAGCGCTTACAAAAATATTGATGTGGTCATGCAAAACCAAAGTGATTTGGTTGAAGTCGTACACACTTTAAAACAAGTCGTTTGTATCAAGGGCTAAGCCCAGTTATTTAATGGAGAACACTAGATGTCAAAGAAAAAGCAGCGGCTTAAATTACCGAGCCGCAGCAATCCCGTCGCCCGCGCCCCGATTTTAAGTAAAGGCGGGGCGCATCAAAAAACCCGCTCGGCTGAACGTCAAGCGGATAAACGTCAATTACGCCAATTAGTGGCTAAGGTAGGGGCCGACTACGGCCCTGCCGATTGGGCGGCTTAATCGGCTAGCCGCAATAAGTCCTCTGGCGCAAAACTCACCATGACCTGTTCCCCCGCCTGAGGTGGTGCAACCGTCGCTTGATTAAAACTATCTAAAAACAAGCTCGTCTCCCCTAGTTTCACCCGCACTCGAATCACTGAACCGAGGAAATTCACATCCTGCACAATCCCCTTAAGCTGTACCGATTTACCCAGACTTGATCCTAAACTCGCGGCCTCTGGACGTAAGGCTAAAGCTAAGTGATCCCCTCGTTTTAGATCCTCTAAACTTCGCCCTAGCTTCAATTCAACGCCGTTTAAACTAAAATTTCCTGCTTGCGCATCTGTAACGATTCCCTCTAAGACATTGATCGTCCCCACAAAAGAAGCGACAAAACGAGTTTTCGGCTGATTATAAATTTCAAAGGGTGTCCCACATTGATCTGCCTTGCCCTTGTGCATGACCACAATGCGGTCTGACATGGATAAAGCCTCTTCTTGATCATGGGTGACAAAAATCGTAGTGATTTGGAGCTTACGTTGAATAGCGCGGATTTCTTCACGTAAAGACACCCGAATCTTGGCATCCAAAGCGGATAAGGGTTCGTCTAAGAGCAAGAGCTTGGGCTTAACCGCCAAGGCACGCGCTAAGGCCACTCGTTGCTGCTGCCCACCGGATAATTGAAAAGGATAGCGTTGCCCTAATTCTTCTAACTTAATCAGAGCTAGCATTTCTTGCACGGTGGATTCTATTTCTACTTTAGATTTACCCGCTACTTTTAAGCCAAAAGCCAAATTCTGCGCGACCGTCATATTCGGAAATAAAGCATAGGCTTGGAAGACCATGCCAATATTACGCTGATTGGGTTTGAGATTAACCACATCCTTGCCATCAATTCGAATCATACCGGCACTGGGCGTTTCAAAGCCAGCCACCATCCGCAGCACGGTAGTTTTACCGCAACCACTCGGGCCTAGAAAAGAAACAAACTCACCCTGCTCTACGGCTAGATTGAAGTTTTCAACCACGCGATTCCCTGCGTAGTCTTTTTGCAAATTACTAATCTCAAGGAAGGCCATAAGTACTGCTCTTATCTAAATTGTTTAACTTGAGTGTGTTTTTGTAGGCGCGTGACTAATTGCATCAAGCCCATACACAGCCAAGTAATACTAAAGGCGATCACCGCCAAAGCGGCCGGTTCATAAGCACGATTCGCTCCAATCAGCTGCATAAAGGGGCCAAAGGCCGGACGGTTTAAGAGCGCTGCAAATACAAATTCACCAATCACAATCGCAAAGGTTAAAAACGCCCCCGACAAAATCGCCACCAGCACATTCGGCAGAATAATCTTGGCAAGAATCGTGATTTTATTAGCCCCCAAACTTTCAGCCGCCTCCGTTAAAGTGGTGATATCCAAAGTCCGCAAGCCCGTATCCATCGCTCGATACATATAAGGCAAAGCCAGCACGGTATAACCACAAACCATTAAAATATCCGTCCCAAAGGCTGAGCCAGTTAAGGGTAAAACAGAAGAGGTGTTATACATACGGATATAACCAAACACGATCACAATCGCGGGGATAATCAAGGGCAAGAGTGTGATGAATTCGACCACGGGTCGCCAACGAGGTAGTTTCAAGCGTACCCAATAAGCGGTTGGCACGACTAATAGCACCCCGACCACAATCGTAAGCAGTGCCATCATCACTGAATACAGGAAAGTCGCCTGAAAACGTGGATCACCCAAAATCACTCGATAGGCTTCAAAACTATATTCACCCCGCTTCATGCGCAGAGAAAACTCAAAAGTCCCGATCAATGGTAAAGCGAAATATAAAACTCCAAAACCCAGAGCAAGCCAAGCCCAAAAGCGATTTGAACGCCAAAAGCTCATGATTTCACCCAGCGTTCACTACGCGCTCGCATCCACAGATAAATGGTATTGGCAATAATCGTGACAACAATCATGCCAAAAGCTAAGGCATAGCCTAGATGTGGGTCTTGTAAAACATCACCACGAATTTGCGCAAATAAGACAATCGGCACAATCGACAAGGAACTCCCCGTCAAAGCATAAGCGGTTGCTACTGCACCAAAGGCATTCGCAAACAACAGCGCAAATGTCCCTAATAAAGCAGGCCAAAGAATCGGTAAAGCGACCATCGTCCAATATTGAAAACTGTTCGCACCCAAAATCGCAGCCGCCTCACGCCATTCGCGCTTCAAACCATCTAAGGCTGGCGTAATAATCAAAATCATCAGCGGAATTTGGAAGAATAAATAAGTGAGGGTCAACCCCCAGAAACTTAAGATATTGAAACCATGCGCATAGATATTGATGCCAAACCATTCACGCAATAAGACTGTGACCAAGCCCAATCGCCCTAAAGTTGCTAGGAAAGCAAAGGCTAACGGCACACCTGCGAAATTCGATGCAACACCGGAAAAAGTCATGATCGGTGAACGTACCCAAGACGGTAAACCACCCAAGACCAGCGCAGCGGCTATCGCAAAGCCGATTAAACAGCCCAAAAAAGCCGAAGCCACACTGATTTTGATACTGATCCAATAGGAAGCAAGAATCGAAGGCTCGAAGAGTTTTTGGATATTCGCTAAGGTGAATTCACCAGCAGGGTTTTGAAAAGCCCCGATCACGATATTCAGTGTCGGTAGAATTAAAAATAACAGCGCAAAAATTAGAAAAGGTAAAATACCCAACCAAGCCATCGAAGGGCGGGGTTTGGATAAGCTTGGAGTTGGGGTAACTCCGGCAGGCTCAGCAATAGCAGGCATAGGCTAAGACTCAAAGAGGTCTGTAAAAGATCAACTTGTGCTCAAGTCAGCACTAATAGCCTCTTTACGGTTTAAGCAAAGAGGCTGTACTGAACACCTTAAGCCTATTTTACATTCGCTCCTACCACGGCATCCCATTTAGCCGTAACCACTGCCTTAGAAGCATCTTGATCTTCAACGGTTGGGAAAACAGCCTTTTCATAAGCTGCTGCGGGTGGTAAAGCATCTAATAAGTCTTTTGGAATTTTATTCTCGGCGGCCATGCTATTGAAACGAATTGGATGGCAATACCCTTTTAACCACCCCAACTGACCTTCATCCGAATAAAGATGTTCCATCCATAATTTGGCTGCATTCGGATGGGGGGCATGCGCACTAATACCCTGTACATAGACGCCCGCGACAACACCTGTTTTGGGTACAATCACATCCACGGGTGGATTTCCCTTCAAAGTTTCGCGTGCAGATAAGCCATTATAATCCCACATAATCACAATTGGCGTAGCACCCTGAGCAATCGTACCGGCCTTACCAATCGTTGGTACAAAATTACCGGCTTTATTCATTTTGGCAAAATAATCTAAACCGGCTTGCCCGACCGCCTCTGCACCCGTCGCCCCTGCCGATAAACCCGCAGCATACACACCCAAAATCGCTTGATTGGAGGCCCGTGGGTCACCCGCTAAGGCGACACTATTAGCATACTCAGGCTTGAGTAAATCAGCCCAGTCCTCCGGTGCTGTTTTTACCAAATCTTTATTGACGACAAAGGATAAAACTCCGTAATAATCGCCGTAGAAATACCCTTCTGGATCTTTGACATTCTCAGGAATTGAATCCCAAGTAGAGACTTTATAAGGCTGCAATAAACCTTCTTTCTTCGCAGCAGGGCCAAAAGAGAAACCCACATCAATCACATCTGGTGCTTGTGGGCCTTTATTATCTTTATTGGCACGAATGGCCTCTAGCTCATCCGCAGAGCCTGCATCAGGATTGAGTTCATTGACTTTGATCTCAGGGTATTTTTTCTTAAAGCTTTCAATCACTCCTCCATAACCACACCAGTCATGCGGCAAAGCGATAGTCGTGAGCATACCTTCAGCTTTAGCCGCTTTTTCAATCGCTGCCAAATCTTCAGCGGAAGCGGTGGTGGCGAACAAAGCACTGGCAACCGCAGTGGATAATAAGGCAACACGCAGATTGGATTTCATCATAGTTAGTCTCTCCCATCATTAAGGTCGTTATGTGTGGAACTAAATGCTAGCAATGGTTTGTGACAAGCCAATTAATTGAATATACGTCAGAGGTTTAGCTCTTGCCAACTGGAAAGATAGAATTATTTTGAGAGGAAAAATTAAGAGCTAAATAATTCAGTCAAGCACTTAGCCAATCATTCAGTACTTGAGCACAATTTAGTTGCCTTTCGTAGGGCTTGACACTGCAGCGACTTGTATTTACAAGAGGAATAGAGGCAAAAATACTAGCTCATATAGGATGAACGTGAAGCAGCTACCCTTTGTAATCCGTGCCCAACAGGCTAAACCCTTAGCCATGCGTGTAGGCACGATACTCCTGACTTTAGGCTTGGGCTATCTTGGGGCAAGTTTAGGAGCAGTTATTCATCTACCCGTACCGGCTTTACTCGGTAGTGGTTTACTGATTGCTTTACTAGCCTTTACCGCCTTACCTTTAAGCATGCCGGTATTAATGCGGAATATTGGCTTTACTATTTTAGGCTGCTCAATGGGCAGCAGTATCACCCCAGAAATGCTCGCCAAAGTCAGTCAATGGCCCTTGAGCTTATTAGGCTTAGCGGTGACGGTGATTGCAATGATGGCTTTGAGTACTTGGGTGCTGAGCACTTATTTTCAGCAAACTAAAAATACTGCCTTATTAGCCTCAACCCCGGGAGCACTTTCTACAGTGGTTGCGCTAGCCAGTGAAGGTAAAGGTGATTTAAGTACTGTCGTGGTCTTACAAAGCCTGCGCTTGATTTTAGTCATGCTGAGTTTTCCAATCATTATTCAGTCTTTAGGTTTACAAGGGAGCATTTACCTTAGCAGCTCTCAGCAACTCAGCTTGCCGTGGCTAACGGTATTGGCCTTATTACTCACTGCTTTTGCACTGGCACAAACTTTAGAGCAAGTTAAACTACCGGCGGCTTATGTGCTATCCGGTTTAGTTCTCAGTGGATTGGGGCATCTTAGCGGTTGGCTGGAGGGGAATTTACCGAATTCGATTGTAAACTTAGGCTTTGTCATTATTGGCTGCACGGTTGGTTCTCGCTTAAAAGGCATGAAATGGCAGGAATTACGCTCTTTATCATTCGCTGCACTCATTAGTATCGCCCTCAGTAGTTTGATTGCAGCCTTAGGTGCAGGCCTCATGGCGACCGCTTTAGACCTCCCCTTTGGTCAAGTGTGGATCGCTTATTCTCCGGGAGGCATTGAAGCAATGGCCGCTTTAGCGTTGGCTTTACATTATGACCCTGCTTATATTGCTGCTCATCATTTATCCCGCATTGTAGCCATTACTTTAATAATGCCTTGGATAGCCCAACGTTTACTGGAAGAAGGACAGCCATCATCATGAAAACAAACCCAGACTTAAACCGCCAGTTACCAGCCTATCGTGAATTCATCGCCGGGTTTAAAACCGTCTTAATAGCCAGTACTAATTCGACTCAGCAACCGGAAGCCAGTTATGCACCTTATGTAGAGCTTGAAGGCAATTATTATATTTTTATCAGCGAGTTAGCCTTACATACTAAGAATTTACTTGAAAATAAAAACTGCAGTTTGCTCTTTATTGCCGATGAAGATAAGACGAATAATCTATTCGCACGCCAACGAGTGAGTCTGCAATGCAGTGCTGAACTGATACAAAAAAATTCAAGCCACTATCAAGCGGCTTTAAGTTTATTTCATGAACGGTTTGGCAAATTTATGCAGCTTTTAGAAAGCTTGCCAGACTTCCATTTATTTTGTTTAACACCGCAGGCAGGCAATTATGTAGCTGGCTTTGGCCAAGCCTATGCTCTAAGCGGTCGCGACTTAAGCCAATTACAACATCGTCATCCTGAAGCAAATAATTTGCGCCCTAGCTAAGCTTTAAACCAATATTAAAGGCCGCAATATAACCACGTCGATCTCGCGCAGGTTTAAGCAGTAATTGCCTGCCCCCTGAACGATAAATACCATCTTGTTCATTGCGATCAAAGCCACTGGCTCGTTGCGCATAAGGCGCTTGTTGATACACGCTCTCTGTCACTGTTTCATCAAAATACAGCTGTGAAGTCAATAACTCTGTCTTAGCTGAGCGCGTGGATGTGCGTACTTTAAAATGAATATGGACGGCTCGCCCCGGATACCATCCCGGATAAATAGTGACAAAATTCACTTTGCCTGTTTGCCCCGTGATTTGATAACCGCGTAAAAATTGCTGCTGGGCATTATCACCTCCGCCATCTCCCACCCCTGAATACACACCGGCCGCATCACAATGCCAAATATCAACGATTGCCCCGGATAGTGCTTGGCATTGCCCGGCTTTCACCGCAGTCACTTGTAATTGCAAATACAAAGGCACCCCCGCACTCATCCGCCCTGTATAGGGATCTGTGCGAATATCAGAACGCTCTAACGAGGTATCAAGGAAATAAGGCCCTTCGGTTTGCTCAGGGGTGAGTACACAATTGGGTGTAATCCGCGCCCAAGCACTACTTGAGCTTAAAGCCACACTGCCTAGCGCTAATTGCAGCAAGGCTTGGCGACGACGCTGATCAATGCTATTCATACTTAAACCCCTTCAATCCTTCCCTAGAAATACAAGTCAAGTCCATCTTAGCTTAACTTAGAATGGCTGCGTTGCTCTAATATCGTTAGTAATTGCAGTTTTTGTTCACGGCTCATGATCAGCCAATCACGAATTTCCTCCCCACTGCGGAAGCAACCTTCACATAAGCCGGTTTCCTCATTCAACCAACACACACCAATACACGGTGAAGGCACCGTATTATCAAGTAAGTTACGAGGTGAGTTACGGCGGCGTGAGCGTCCAGTTTCCATAGCAAATCTCAATTAAAATTTTCTGTAGTTTAAAAGGTCTGATGAAAAAAGACGAACAGCCTTAAATAGAAAAGGCCACTGATTTGAAGCAGCGGCCTTTTCCTTGGAGCTTTACTTTGAGTCCGTTAACTTGGTTAACTTGAATTAATGCCCCAAAATTTGACTCAAGAACAATTTTGAGCGTTCATGCTGTGGATGATTAAAGAACTCATCCGGCGTGTTCATCTCAATAATTTGCCCTGCATCCATGAAAATGACCGAATCGGCAACCGTCTTAGCAAACCCCATTTCGTGCGTGACGCAAAGCATGGTCATACCACTTTCCGCCAACTCAATCATGGTATCCAATACTTCCTTGATCATTTCAGGATCAAGTGCCGACGTTGGCTCATCGAATAACATAATGCGTGGTTTCATGCACAAACTACGAGCAATAGCGACCCGCTGCTGTTGTCCGCCAGAGAGCTGCCCCGGAAACTTCTTGGCTTGATGCGGAATTTTGACACGCTCTAAATATTCCATTGCGGTCGCTTCCGCTTCTTTACGCGGGATTTTACGCACCCACATAGGCGCTAAGCAGCAGTTTTCCAACACCGTTAAATGTGGAAATAAGTTAAAATGCTGGAAGACCATACCAACTTCGCGCCGAATTTGGTCGATATTCTTTAAGTCATTATTTAACTCAATCCCATCCACAATAATCTGCCCCGCTTGATGTTCCTCCAAGCGATTAATGCAACGAATCATGGTGGATTTACCCGAACCGGAGGGGCCGCAAATAACAATCCGTTGGCCACGCTCAACATCCAAGTTTACATTTTTTAATACGTGAAATTCACCATACCATTTATTGACATCACGAAGGCTGACCGCAATTTCAGGTTTAGTTTGGGTAGCAGTTTCCATACAAATCCTCAATCTTGTCTAGGCTGTTTAATGAGTGGTTTTTAGGCTATTTTCTACTCGTTGGCTGTAACGTGACATACCAAAGCAGAAGATCCAATAAACCAAAGCGGCAAATAAATAACCTTCAATCGCATAACCCAACCATTTCGGATTAGCAAATGCACCTTGAATAGTCGCCAGCAAATCAAACAAACCGATAATTAATACTAACGAGGTATCTTTAAATAAGGCGATGAACGAGTTCACAATCCCCGGAATAACGATCTTTAAGGCCTGAGGTAGAATGACTTTATACATACCTTGCCAATAAGTTAACCCTAAGGCATTCGCGGCCTCATATTGACCTTTAGGAATAGCTTGCAAACCGCTACGGACAACTTCCGCTAAATACGCTGATTGGAATAAGGTAATCCCCACCAAAGCACGTAAGAGTTTATCAATCTCCATCCCTTCAGGTAAAAACAATGGCAACATGACTGAAGACATAAATAGCACAGTAATTAAAGGCACACCGCGCCATACCTCAATAAAGACCACGCAAATCGCCTTGACAATCGGCATGGAAGAACGCCGCCCTAAAGCCAACAAAATACCCAATGGAAAGGCTGCGACAATACCGACAATCGCAATCACTAAAGTCAATAATAAGCCACCCCAGAAATTAGTTTCTACATGCGGCAAACCAAACGCGCCACCTGAAAGCAACATAAAAGCAATAATAGGGAAAGCAATTAAGGCAAAGATTTGAATATACTTTTTAAAAGGCACACCCTTAATCATTAAACCGGCTAAAGTGACAACTAAAATAGTTCCCACCAGCAAAACCCGCCAAGTTTCTTCCTCAGGATATAGCCCAACCATAAATAACTTTAAGTGTACATAAATGAACACCCAACAAGCGCCACCACTGGTGCAATCATCACGGCTGGTACCTATCCAATCGGCTTTAATAAAAGCCCAATTAATGAAAGGAATCAAAGCGGCTAAAATAGCGAGAACTAAGACCACCGTGACAATACTATTGCCAACACTGGAAAATAAATTCTGCCGCATCCAAGCGATCGGGCCTTTTAGAGTGCTCGGTGGAGGTAAACTAGGTAAAGTTTCACGAGTAATAAAAGCTTGCATATTAGCGCTCCACCAAGGCCATACGTTTATTATACCAGTTCATAAACATTGAAATTATTAAGCTAATCACCAAATAAACTAACATGGTCATGAAGATAATTTCTACTGCCTGCCCTGTTTGATTCAAGGTTGTCCCTGCAAATACGTTAACTAAGTCTGGATAACCAATCGCCACCCCCAAAGACGTATTTTTTGTCAGATTCAAATACTGACTTGTGAGCTGTGGAATAATGACACGCATCGCTTGCGGAACAATGACCAACTGTAAAGTACGATTAGGACGCAAACCTAATGAAGCAGCGGCTTCCGACTGACCTTTGCTTACCGACTGAATGCCTGAACGTACAATCTCAGCAATAAAAGCCGCCGTATAAATAGATAAGGCTAATAAAAGCGCAGTTAACTCTGGAATAACCGTTAAACCACCACGGAAGTTAAATCCACTAAGTGCTGGAATATCCCAATTTAACGGGCTGCCCGTGAAAAAGAAAGTGATTAAGGGTAAACCAATAATAACTCCTAGCGCAGTCCAGAATACTGGAAATTGTTCACCTGTTTTTTCACGACGAGCTTTTGCCCAACGCCCCATAATAAAGGCTAAGATCAATGCAGCAATAAAAGCCCAAAACGTCCAAATAAATGCAGGCTCAAATAAAGGGGAAGGAACCGTAAAACCACGCTTATGTAAATAAAATAATTCTGCTAGTGAGATACTATCCTTAGGACCTGGCAATAAAGGTAGTATCGCACGATACCAGAATAAAATTTGTAACAAGGGTGGGATATTACGAATAGTTTCAATAAAAACTAAGGCAATACGTGAAATCAACCAGTTTTTAGATAAGCGTGCCACACCTACCGTAAAACCTAAAATAGTAGCAAAGATAATCCCTAAACCTGCTACCAATAAAGTATTCAATAAGCCAACTAAGAAAGTACGTCCAAAGGTACTCGCCTCAGTATAGGGAATTAAAGATTGAGTAATACCAAAACCGGCGGGACGATCTAAAAAGTCGAAACCTGTTTTAATACCGCGCTTATCAAGGTTGTGTAAGGTATTACTAAATATAAACCACAATAAAAGACCAATACCGATCACTAACAAAATTTGAAAAACGAGCGCACGCTTTTGTGGATCGTTCCAAAAAGAGGGTTTGCTAGGCAGGGTAGAGATAGTTTGTGGTGGTGTTGCAGAGAGGTTTGAATCTGCCATAAGCCAGCCTTTCTATCGAGTTTGCTAAGGTGGTGGACAGTTGATAGGAAAACTACCAACTGCCTAGGAACAAGAGCTATCTAATAGCCTAGATAGCTATTTTAAGCACGAAGCTTTCGGCTTAACGGAAAGGTGGAGAATATTGCAAACCGCCGTTTTTCCACAGTGCATTTAAGCCCCGATTGATTTTCAAAGGTGAGCCTTGGCCGACACTACGCTCAAAAGATTCGCCATAGTTGCCGACCATTTTGACAATGTTATAAGCCCATTTCTTATCCAAGGGTAAATTAGCATCGCCACCCTCTTCCATGCCTAAGAAACGCTTAATACTAGGATCTGTACTTTTAGTCATTTCATCCACATTGGCCGAAGTCAGACCTAAATCTTCTGCTTCAACCATCGCATAATAAGACCAACGCACGATTTTCATCCATTCATCATCACCTTGACGCACGAAAGGTCCTAAAGGCTCTTTAGAAATAACCTCAGGTAAAACCACAGCGCCTTCTGGATCTTTCAAAGTAATACGATTGGAATACAGTTGAGATTGGTCAGACGTTAAAACGTCACAACGTCCTTCATCAAAGGCTTTGGTAACTTCATCCAATTTTTCATAGGTAATTGGCTCGAATTTCATGTTATTCGCACGGAAATAATCAGCCAAGTTTAATTCAGTGGTAGTACCTGATTGAATACAAACAGAAGCACCATCTAATTCTTTAGCACTTTTTACATTCAAGGATTTTTTAACCAAGAACCCTTGACCGTCATAATAGTTGGTAGCAACAAAGGTCAAACCTAAGCCAGTATCACGGCTTAAAGTACCTGTAGAGTTACGAGATAAAACATCTACTTCACCGGACTGTAACGCAGTGAAGCGCTCTTTGGCCGTTAAAGAGGTGAATTTAATTTTATTAGGATCACCGAAAATAGCCGCCGCGACTGCACGACAAACATCAATATCTAAACCTGACCAGTTACCTTTTTCATCTTGGTTCGCAAAGCCCGGAAACGGTGTATTGATACCGCATTTCACCGCATCATTTTTCTTAACCGCATCTAAAGTAGCACCCGCCTGTGCGGCTGGCATCGCAAAGGTGGCAGACAATAAGCCCGCAACTGCCAATGTTTTTGCAGATTTCATGGATTCTCCTCTTCTCTCAAATGTTGTTATGCAACAACGCTAGTTAAACCGAACCTTAAGTACTGACTTAAAGTCGATGACTTAAACCTATCCTAATACACAAAAAAATACAACCAATACTTTAAGAGTCAAAAAAAATAAACTTCAATACAAACATAAACATATAAAAATAAAGTGCATAGAATCGACAAGAAAATATTGAATAAATGACTTATTCATACCAGAAATCACTTGTCTTTTCCCGCACTTGAATCACATTGTATTATCCTAGTTTTATTGAGAGTCTACTGATGCCTACCACCCTAGAAAACAAAACCAAACTTGATCGGATTGATAAAAAAATTCTGCGCGAATTACAAAACGATGGCCGAATTTCTTTTGTCGATCTCGCTGAAAAAGTCGGTTTAAGCACCTCACCTTGTCTTGAACGTGTGCGTCGTTTAGAACGCGCAGGTTTTATCAAAGGTTATACCGCTTTACTTTGCCCCACCCAAATGGATGCAAACTTACTGGTTTTTGTCGAAATTAGTTTGAGTTACACCTCAGGTGATATTTTCGAACAATTTCGCGATGCCGTCCGACAATGGCCTCAAATCCTTGAATGCCATCTAGTTGCTGGTGATTTTGATTACCTATTAAAAATACGCATCAAAAACATGGCCTCCTATCGCACACTGCTTGGAGATATTTTGCATACCCTCCCCGGCATCCGTGACTCACGGACTCTCGTTGCGATGGAAACCGTGTATGAATCCTCCCAATTGTATATTGATTAATACTGACGTTTAGCCAATATAAGTTAAGGGTACTCGACGTGTGACGCCCGTGAATAGGGTATAAGGAATCGTTTGGCTAGCGGCTGCCACTTCAGTCGCTAAAACTGTCTCTCCCCAACACTCTACCCGATCCCCAATTTGGCAATGCAGCCCTGTCAAATCGAGAGTCAACATATCCATTGAAACACGCCCGATTAATCGAGTACGTACACCATTTACCGCAATCGGTGTACCATTTTGGGCATGACGCGGATAACCATCTGCATACCCCATTGCCACGACCCCCACAGTGGTTGCTTGCTCACAGCGGAAACGCCCACCATAACCAATGGACTCACCTGCGGCTAACTCCCGAATCGCAATTAAGGCTGACTCTAAACGCATCACTGGTTTGAGTTGCAAGGCAGTCTCAACTGGCTCTGTAAAAGGTGAAGCGCCATACAACATCAATCCCGGCCTCACATAATCATAATGTGTTGCTGGCCAAGCTAAAATTGCAGGCGAATTTGCCAAACAATAAGCCGCTGTTAAACCAGAAACAGCCGCCTTAAAGCTTTGCAATTGCTGCAAGGTATAATCACTCGTTAATTCATCCGCTCTTGCGAAATGCGTCATTAAAGTAATCGATTCAATATGCTTGCAAGCTTGCAGTCTAAGCCAAAGCGCTTTGACCTCAGTAGGGGCAAAGCCTAGACGATGCATGCCAGTATCAATTTTTAAAAAGATTTTAAACTTATTTTTGGGTTTGGCAACTAGCAAATCCTCAAGTTGTTGCAAGTGATGCACCACCAACGATAAGGACTCCCGATCAGCGATACTTAATTCATCAGGAGTAAACACACCTTCAAGCAATAAGATCGGCGCTTTAATCCCTGAGTGACGTAACTCCAGCGCCTCCTCAATACAAGCGACACCAAAACCATCCGCCTCTAACTCCAAGGCTTGAGCGACTTTAACTGCCCCATGTCCATAAGCATTTGCTTTAATAATCGCAAAGGCTCGAGCAGGGGTAGCCAATTGTTTGGCTAAGCGATAATTATGCCGGATTGCATCTAAATCAATCACAGCTAAAGCAGGACGCGCCATTAAGCACCCAATACCAATACGCCTTCAACCTCTACCATCACACCTAACGGTAAAGAGGCCACACCAATAGCTGCACGCGCCGGAAAAGGCTCAGAAAAATAACGCTTCATGACCTCATTAACCGTAGCAAAATGACTTAAATCGGTCAGATAAATATTTAATTTTACAAAATCCTGACATGAACCACCTGCAGCGACTGCAACGGCTTGGAGATTTTTAAAAACCTGCTCGGCTTGCCCTGCAAAATCTGTCGCCTCTACTTTCATTGTTTCGGGGTTCAAAGGAATCTGCCCAGAGCAATACACCGTATTGCCAGCACGCACGGCTTGTGAATAAGGGCCAATAGCAGCAGGCGCTGAGGTCGTTTTAATAATCGCTTTATCAGTCATGGTAAAACCCTTGTAAATCCTTGTTTCGTTTATAAATTGCCTATTGCGCTAAAGCTCAAGCTTGATTACTGACTCGATTCGCAAAGCTATAACGCTGCATACTTAAGCCTTCTAAATCAACACTTGGCTTTTGCCCTGCCATCATATCAGCTAATAAACGTCCTGAACCACAAGCCATCGTCCAACCTAAAGTACCATGCCCCGTATTTAAGAATAAATTGGCATAGGGTGTCCCTCCTAGCACCGGAGTACCATCCGGTGTCATCGGACGCAACCCCGTCCAGAAATTATCCTCTTGCAGATTGGCTGCTTTGGGGAATAGATCCGAAACAACAAAACGAACGGTTTGGCGGCGCTCTTCATGCAAACTTAAATCATATCCGGTTAACTCTGCCGTACCCGCAACACGTACCCGATCACCCAAACGAGTAATCGCCACTTTATAGGTTTCATCCATGACTGTAGATACAGGAGCTGCTTCTGGATCAACAATCGGTACCGTAATCGAATAGCCCTTCACAGGGTAGACCGGAATATCAATCCCCACCGGCTTGAGTAATTGTGGTGAATAACTGCCTAAGGCCATTACATATTGATCAGCGGTGAATACGCCTTGATCGGTCTTGACCCCACTGATCTTACCTTTAGTGGTCAGCAGCTCTTCCATCTTAGTGCCATAATGAAACTGCACCCCATTAGCGATACAAATAGCGGCTAGATTTTGGGTGAACATCAAGCAATCGCCGGTCTCATCGAGCGGCAAACGTAAGCCGCCGCGAATTTTCTCACGCACATGTTTTAATGCAGGCTCAGCAGCTAAACAACCTTCTAGATCTAAAACTTCATACGGGATTTGGCATTCATCCAGAATATCGGTGTCTTTTTTTGCACTCTGTACCTGAGCATCGGTACGAAATACCTGCAAAGTACCACGAGTACGTTCATCATAATGAAGCCCTGTTTCGGTACGTAATTCATCCAAGGCTTGGCGGCTATACTCTGCAACCCGCAACATACGAGCTTTATTCACCTGATAACGTGCAGTAGTACAATTGCGCAGCATCATCACCATAAAACGGAACATGGCTGCATCCATACGGCTTGGGCGAATCACTAAGGGGGAATGTTCACTCAACATCCATTTAATCGCTTTCATAGGAATCCCCGGTCCCGCCCAAGGCGCAGAATAGCCCGGTGAAACTTGCCCTGCATTCGCGAAGCTGGTTTCTAGCCCTGAACGCGGTTGCCGATCCAAGACGGTTACTTGGTAACCTAAACGATTCAAATAATAAGCAGTGGTCGTCCCAATAACTCCACTTCCAATCACAATGGCATGCATGGTTTTAGCTCACTCCTTCGATGGCCTATCCGCCTTAGTAGTGGGTATATTCTATGTTAATTTCATCAAAATATTTTATTGTTATTTATTTAAAACTCAGAATTTTTTTCTGTTATTTTTTCTGATATAGTGGATAAAAAGAATTTTTATACGTAGTCATTCGTGCAGATGCAGCAAATATTGCTGCGTACATTCGAGAAACCTGATCCATCTACAGCAGAGACTGGCAAACTACCACTACTGAAATGCAGGTTTTAGTTAAGAAATGCATATTTTATAGGCAAAACCGAGCTTATCTACTGGATTATTCAAGCAATACCACTTAGCTGGTTTAGTATTTTTTTTCATTTGAATCACTGATAATCGCCTGCATACCTGTTACCATTTAATCAAAACAATAAAATTACATCAGGATCTAAACCGCTGGAAAAAACTAGTGCATAGACCAACCCCACTGATGCCCCCTACTACATCCAAGTCGAGGATTAGTCATGAACATAACAATGAACGCCGTGTTTATTAAGACCCCTAAGGGACGCGAGGAAATTGAATCAAAGGCAGGCGGGTTATCCTTACTCACTCGCCGTGTACTGATTTTTTTAGATGGCAAGCGGACTCTCCGTGAAGTCCAAGCCCTACCGAAAATTAATGATGTTGAGCATATCATTCAAAATTTAGAGCAAGCAGGCTATATCCAACTTATATCCCCAGAACCTGCTCTCAAAAATGATCAAGCCAGCATTCCATCAGCTAACCCACTTTTAAGCAATCAAGTTAATACTAATGGAGTGCCCGCTTTTATCCCCCCTGCACGCAATGGCAATTTCCGCCCCTTGCCTGAACGCTATGATGCAGCACAATTGAAAATGGCCAAGAATTTTATGGCCAACACATTAAATGCGTTTGTAGGCACGTTTGGAGCTAGTGCCTTGATCAATCGCATTGAGCGCTGCGAGACTCATGAAGCCTTACGCGAAGTCTATGATGATTGGTTGAAGGCAATTCTGGGAACCAAACAAGGTAAAAAGGACGCTGAAAATCTTAAAACTAAATTACTAGAGGTGCTTTAAATCTGCAGTTTTTTTAATCTGTGATGGGGTTGCAATTACCCCATCACCTAGACCGTTTATCGGTCAGCTCCCATTGATTTTTACCCCCCTGAGTATGCCTATCCTAGCTTATTGACCGCTTAGAGCGAATTTTCCAACACCTATCCAAATCCTACTAGCAGAGTACTAACGGCTCGCTCTAAATTGCCTCTGGGTAGTGCATTAAACGGGTCGAAACCTACGGAGCTTGTTGCCTGCAAAGCTCCCTGAAATATGACCTGTGGTGTAATAAGCAAAAAGT
>JBJOOT010000019.1:0-29218 GCA_046051185.1 Pseudomonadota bacterium
CCCATAAATTGATCTCAGCATCATCGCCCTCACCACCCGCTGCCCCATCACCACCTAAGGATAAAAGATCATACGCTTGGTTATTACTACCAGGGCGCTTGTATTGGTATTCATTATTCCAAGGATCTTGTGGGACACCTTTTTTCAAATAAGGGCCATTCCAACCACGCGCTCCAGAGGGTGCCTCAACTAAGGCTTTTAAACCCTCAGAGGTCGTTGGATAATTACCAACCTCAAGACGATACATATCTAAAGCTGCACTTATATTTTCAATTTGCACTTTCGCCGATTGGCTTTTGCCCTTACCCAAATATTTCATGGCTTGTGGGCCAACGATACCTGCGATTAAGCCTAAAATAACCAAGACTATCATTAATTCGATTAAGCTAAATCCCCGCTGGTTTAGGCTGATCATTCGATATTTATTCGTGTTAGAGGATTGCAACATGCTAACCAACTCCTTTTTTATTATTAATTATCTAATTTGTTTATTGATAGGGGCGGTAAACTCTTATTGAACTAAGTCGGCCATACTAATCATTGGAATCAGTACTGCACCGATAATCACCAAGATCGCCACAGCCATGATTAAAATTAAAATCGGCTCTAATAAAGCCAACATTTGGCGTACCGCATTGCGTACTTCAGCATCATAAATATTGGCGACCTCATGCAGTAATTGCTCCATCTGCCCCGTTTCTTCACCCACGCGCAACATGTGTAAAGCATACGCAGGAAACACCCGTTTGCTCATTAAAGTGCGCGTGAGGCTTTCACCTTGCTTGAGACTATCAGCAGCCTCACCAATGGAGTTTGCCATCACTCGATTACTCATGGTGTTTTTCACAATCTGCAAAGAACCCAACAAAGGCACACCATTGTGTAATAAAGTACCTAAGCTACGAGAAAACCGTGCCATTTCTACTTTACTCACTAAATCGCCCACAATAGGCCAAGCTAGCATGGCACGATCTAACCACAGACGCGCTTGCTCATTAGTGAATAGATATTGCAAAAGAACTAAGATGAATAAAAATCCACCTAATACCGCCCACCAATAAACTTTTAGCGCCTCACCCGCCGCCATGACTAATTGCGTAATTAGCGGCAGCTCAGCCCCCATTTCTTCAAACATTTGCGAGAATTGCGGCACAACAAAAAGCAGCAATGCAATAATCGACACAATCGCCACGACAAACAAAATACTCGGATAAATTAAGGCAGAAACGACCGTACCCCGTAGCTCTTTAGCGCGAAGCATATAATCCACTAAGCGACTTAAGGCATCATCAACCGAGCCACTGGCTTCACCTGCTCTCACCATATTCACATAAAAACGTGAAAACTGTTTAGACTCCTCCAAAGCATCTGCGAAATCGACGCCACTCCTTACCTGTTCTTGTAATGAGTGCACAAGCTTACTCATACTCGGCTGTTCAATAAGCTCCAGCTGGATACTTAAGGCTCGATCTAACGGTAAGCCAGCATTCAACATTGACGACAATTGCTGTGTGAAAGCAATAATATCGGCCTGCCCTACTTTCTTACTGCTAAACCAGCCTTGCTTTTTCTTAGCCCCCGATTCGGTACTGACACTCGCTACACTAGCCAACTTCACCTGTAAAGGCAGCAAACCTTGAGTATGAATCCGCTCAAGGACTTGCGCTTCGTTGCTAGCTTCCATCGTGCCAGATTGGCTCGCCCCCGCTGCTGATAAGGCTTGGTATTCAAACACTGGCATTTGGAGTTTCCTCCGCAACACGTAAGACTTCTTCTAGGGTGGTCACACCTTTCAAAGCCTTCAACAAACCATCTTCATACATCGTACGCATCCCCGCTTTACGGGCTTGCTCTTGAATGACTCCTGCATCTTCATGCTTTAATACCAAGCGCCGAATCGAATCATCCATCACCAACACTTCATGAATCGCACTACGCCCCTTATAACCGGTAAAGCCACAAGCTCGACAACCTTTAGCATGCCATAAGCGTAGCTCCCCCTCAGCTTGATACTGCCTTAAACCCAATTCCTGCTCGATTTCAGTGAGTACACGATAAGGCTCACGACATTGTGGACATAAACGCCGCACCAAGCGCTGTGCCAAAATACAGTTCACGGTGGAAGTAATCAGATAATCTTCGATCCCCATATCCAATAAGCGCGTGACACCACTTGCTGCATCATTAGTATGAATAGTAGACAGCACTAAATGCCCTGTAAGGGCTGATTGAATCGCAATCCGTGCGGTTTCCACATCCCGCATTTCCCCAATCATAATAATATCGGGGTCTTGACGGACAATAGAGCGCAAAGCATCGGAGAAAGTTAAACCAATTTTAGGATTGGCCTGAATCTGGTTAATACCCTCTAGCTCATATTCAACCGGATCTTCTACAGTCAGAATTTTATTCTCAGTGGTATTCATTTGTGTCAAAGCGGCATAGAGGGTGGTTGTTTTCCCTGAGCCAGTAGGCCCTGTCACCAAAACAACCCCATGCGGTTGACTCAACTCACGCTGCAAACGTGCGAAGTTTTCTTCAGAGAAACCTAAACTGCTTAACTCTAACTTCACACTATTTTTATCTAAGAGGCGCATGACCACACTTTCACCGTGCATGGTTGGCACTGTGGAAACCCGCATATCAATTTCTTTGCCTTGCGCCTTGAGTTGAATCCGCCCATCTTGAGGGAGGCGACGCTCCGCAATATTCAAGCGTGCCATCAGCTTAACCCGCGACAAAACCGCAGCGGTCATCGCAGCGGGAGGGGAGTCTACCTCATGAATCACACCATCAATCCGATAGCGCACTTTTAAATGGGTTTCAAACGGTTCGAGATGAATATCTGAAGCACGCCTTGCCATCGCTTCAGTCATAATTTGATTCACAATTTTAATGACTGGCGCTTCACTCGCCATATCTTTTAAGTGCTCAATATCCGCCATACCATCATCGCGGCTGGTGATTTCAAACTCTTCTTCGTCTTTTTTTACACTCGCACTGTACAAACGCTCGATATTAGCACGAATCTCCGAGGGTAAACCTAGCAAGGGCTTTATCGACTTACCGGCTGCCATCTGCAAGGCTTGGCATGCAAACTGATCCCCCGGATCTGACATAGCAACTGTTAAGACTCCTTCATGTTCAAATAAAGGCACTATTTCTGCAGAGCGCATGTAATTTACGGAGATCCCTAAATCCTGCAAGGGTTCAGTGGGATAATCTCGCGTCAAAGCTAAAGCGACTCCAAGATGACGCGAAAGAACAACGGCCACCTCTTGCTCGGTTAGCAAACCTAAACGGACTAAGACACTACCTAAGGGTTGATGAATCTCGGCTTGCGCTCGGAGAGCGCGTTCAAGATCAGCAGGCTTAATTTTGCCAAGCTGGATTAAACGCTCACCAAACGGCACAGGCAAGGGTGTAGAACGTGGTTTAATAGCAGAAGCTAGCATAGATAATTCTTATTGATTGTTAGTATTTTAATAACAGAGCCAGCAAGAAACCCTTGTGTGACTTAATTTTTATCCAAATCACTGGGTAATTTTGATAATTTTTATTTATTAGAGAGAAACATGCAAGTAGTTTCTCTCTAGAACTGACGATAAGGCAAGTATTAGTTAGGTAAACTATTACCAAGCATCGCTACACTACCAATCCCTATCACCATGAATACAATCATCACGACAATAGAGACAACGGATAAAATCCCAACTAATTTCCAAAAACTCGCCTGTGCCTCTAAGGCAGCTTCCATATCACTCAGACTTAAACCCGTAGTGGCACGCTTGATCGCACTGGCATAACGCAGCAAATATAAAGAGGCAATAAAATAAATAACGGCCAATAAGATATACATAACGCCCATACCGACCATCAGGCCTGTACCGGCCAATCCTGCACTCGCATCGACGCCTTCCAAGCCGCTCATCCCCATCATACCGCCCCCGAGAAACATCGGTAGACTTAAGATGAGCATAAAAGCAGCACTAATAAAACCTAATACCGCAATAAACAATACCCACGGGCGCGTCTTACGCAAAGAGACCAGCACACGCTCCGACAGAACACCGCTACCACTACTGACATCGCGCACGACAGAACGTGGGGGCGCATAAGCATCTTGTACACTCATTATTGTCACCTAAATTTTCAATGAAAATTTAAGCTTAGCCTAATCAGTGAAGCTCTGTCCTAAAGAACCGGACAGCAGTCATAAAAAATCACTTAATAGGGAACCTTAGCCCGTGCAAACCCATGCAGAGTATTGCACCGCTTGCTCAATTTATTGAGTTTTAATCTTTTGCATTAAACCAAAAGACTTCACGAAAGGGCCAGCCATTTTAGGATTTTTAATCATCGCGCCATAATCACCCGTTTTAAACTTCAATTTCCCTGTGGTATAAGCCAGCCCCATCCCTGTCAACCCTAGCCCCTTTTCCACCCATTTCATCCAATCTTTCCGATCAGCCCGCATATCCCAATCCGGCTTCTCACCATTATAAGCACCGGCACGAATACAAATGCCTTTTTCCACCACAAAAACGCCCCGTGGCTTGTCTTCATCCTTAAAACCACAGGTAATAATCGAGCTAAATGCAATCTCAGCCAGCTTAGCGCTCACCTCAGGTTCGTTATTCCATTGATCTTTTAATTCATTCATCCAATCGGCTGAAAATAACTCTGGCATCGCGCACACTCCTCTCATGATGGGTTAAAACAGCAGCTAGAAATTTTACAAAACGGGGTTATAGCGTGCATACGAAGTCATTAGCAATATAGCTAAATGGAGATACCGTTCCTTTAAACTTATACAAACCTAACCAAGGTCAAGTTTGCGGTTAAATTCCTGCTTCTTCGGGACTGGTTTCGTCTTCAGCTTACGCCCAAGACCAGAGCCTTCCCCTCCACAGGCAGACACCGTGGAACTCACGGCGTAGTAGGCTAAGTTAATAGCCGCATTCACATCACGATGATGGCTTACACCACAGAGGGGGCAATCCCACCGTCGGACGGACAGCGGAAGCTTTTCTGTCTTTGTGCCACACGCCGAACAGGTCTTGCTTGAAACAAAGAACCTGTCAGCAACCACTACAATACTGCCACGCATCGCGGTTTTGTATTCCAGTTGCCGCCGGAACTCGAAGAATCCCCTGTCACTGATGGCACGGGACAAATGGCGATTCTTCACCATACCGGACACGTTCAAGTCTTCAATACCGAGGGTGTGGAAACGGCGCGTCAGGTCGGTGGTCAGTTGGTGAAGGGTATCCTTGCGGATGTTGGCCATACGGGCATGGAGCTTTGCCAGTTTCGCTTTGGCTTTATGGCGGTTGGCACTGCCTTTAGTCTTGCGGGACAAGCTGCGCGAGAGCCGTTTTAAACGGGAAAGCAAGGCTTTGTGCGGCTTTGCCCCTGCCACTTTTTCCCCTGTTGATAGGGTTGCCAGTGCGGACACGCCCAAATCCACCCCCACCACGCCTTGGTTTTCAGCGGGTAGGAGGTGGTTTGAATCGGTATCCACGGTGATGCTGGCGAACCACTGGTCAGCGGTGCGGGAAATCGTCGCAGAGAGGATTTTACCGGAAAAGCGTAACGTTTCCCGCATCCGTACTAGCCCAAGGTTGGGAATGCGGATGCGGCAAGTGTCGATGCTAAATTGGTCGTTGGTGAGGGTGAAGCTATCCGTACTTTTGCCTTTCTTTTTGAATTGCGGGTATTTCGCCCGTCTGGCAAAGAAGTTGTTGAACGCACTTCCTAGTTGGATAATCGCCATTTGCGGAGCGTTTTTGGTGACTTCGAGCATCCACGGGAATTGTTCGCGCTTAATCGCGTTTAACTGGCGGCGCAAACTCATCTGATTGGGTTTGGGCTGGCGGTGGTCGTCTTTCCATACCGCGTATTGGGTTTGCCATTCCGCCAATGCCCAGTTGTAGGCAAATCGCGCTGTCCCTGCAGCCTTGGCAAAGTAGGTAGCTTGCTTATTATTGGGGACAAGGCGGATTTTGTGGCTGATGATCATGTACGGGAGTCTTCCACGGCTTGCCTCACCCCATCCAACAGTTTTTTGTTCTTGTGGGAGTGTGAGCCATACAAACGGGCTGAAAATACCGTGATGATTTCCAACACATCGGTTGCCAAATCCTCTTCAAAGGTCGTGTCTTCGCCTTTATTCACGATCACGACCTCCACTTGTTTGGCTTCGCAGAGGGAAAACACCAGTTCCGCCCCAAACCGTAGCAGGCGGTCTTTGTGGGTGATGACCAACCGCCCGACGTTGCCGCCAATGATTTCATTGAGCAGCTGTTTCAGCCCTTTTTTGTAGTAATTCATTCCAGAACCAAGGTCGGTTATTAGCTCGAGTGTCCAACCCTATTGGGCGCAGTACAGTTCCAGTACTTGTTTCTGATGTTCTAGGTCATCTTTTTGGTCATGGCTGGACACACGGGCGTAGGTGAGGGTCTTTTTATCTTGTTTACGCAGATGCGTGGCGGGTTCTATCTGCGATAGGCGGTAACGGCGTTGGTTGCCTTGTGTCCGTTCCGGTACCAGTTTGCCGGATTCCTCCCAACGCCGTAGCGTCGTCGGGCTGATACCCAAACGTTTTGCTGTTTCGCTGATGGTGATTAACCTATCCATTTTGGATAGGTTAGATTAAGATTGTCAAAGTTTCAAGTTTACTGTTTCAAACCCTCTGAAGATGCCTCCTCAGTTGAAACCGTTTGAGGCGGTTGATAAGCATGTGGCCAATGAGCTAACACGACTGGGCTAGTAAAAGCTAAAGCATGACAAGTGTGTAAATGCTTGGGAATCGCAGTTGGATCAGGATCAGTAAATTGATTACGGCGCATGATTGAGCCACCCACGGTTTGAAAAGCGGCAGTTGCCATAGTAGCTAATAATTCAGTGATATGCGTACAGCCTTGAATGCCACCAAAGCATTCTTTTAGCTTCTGATTCCAACCCGGTGCAATGCGTAAACCCACCAAATTACTATAGACAGGATGAATAGCTGTACAGTAATTAAAAGGCGCTGCATCCGTCACCGCCTCCGCACCATGAATCAACAAAGTCGCATCAACCGTCAAACGTATTTTCATATCATGCAAGGCTTCGTCGGCAGCAATCTGCCCTCCACGATCTTTATTAGGAAAAGAATAAGGCTTAGTATCCACGATCTGCGCCTCAATATCCCAAAGACCATCTTTACGCTCATAACCTTGGCAAATAATGGTGCGCGTATGAGCTAACTCACGCTCAACAGGCTTAGATAACGACATAAATTTAGATTCCGCTAGTTCGCAAACAACTGAACCTTAAAGATTTTACCTAAAAAACGCAAGTGAGCCACTGAGCCATCCCACGATCACTGGATTTCGTCGTTGTTCCTGAATTTTCTACACTTGATGCGGTCTTGGTCTACATTTTTATTTAGATAGTGCTACTCTTGGCAGCATTATTCAGAATACCCCATTCATAATGAAGAAACTTTTTATGTTGCGTATTTTAATCGGGGCAGCGTTTACTGTTGCATTCACTCCAGCTTTGCTAGCTAATGAGACCACACCCCAAGCCTCTAGCAGCCCGAGTTTAGTTACTAATCCCCCCCGTCAAACGACGGTACTTATTCTAGATGGTTCTAATAGCATGTGGGGACAGTTGAATGGTGTGAACAAAATCGTCACCGCTCGGGAAAGTATTCGTACTTTACTCGAAAGTGCGGAGGGTAATATTGAATTTGGCCTCCTAACTTATGGCTCTGAACGCAAGCAAACAGGTTGTGCAGACTTTAATTTAGCAGTCAAACCCGAAAACTATGATCTGGTGAAGGTACTTAAAGAAGTCTATAAACTAAAGCCCAAAGGACGCTCACCGATTGCTGCCTCCTTAAAAGAAGCCGCTAAATACTTACCCGCTGAAAATGCGCATATTCTGTTAGTGAGTGATGGCCTAGAAAGCTGCAAGGGCGATCCTTGTGCCACCGCTAAGGAATTAGTTGCTGCCAATCCTAATTTACAGATTGATGTGGTTGGTTTTCGTGCTGACAAAGAAGCTCAACTAGAATGTATTGCCGAAAATGGACATGGTGCATTTGTAGTAGCCACGGATACAGAACGCTTAAAAACGCTCTTAGCGGGTGTACAAGCTAAAGCCGTAACGATTACTGAAGCTGCAAAACCTACTCGTACCTTGATCGACAAAAAATCGCAACCCGGCAGTGTAGAGCTGAATATCTTAGCAGAAGGCAATCCTGAACCTTTACGTGCTAACTATTCGATTTATCACCCTGATGGGACGAATGTCGTGAATTTTTCAGCACGCACACAAGTCACCGAGTATCTCCCCCCAGGTGAGTATCGGATTAAGGCGATTTGGCAGAATATAGAAAAATCTGAAAATGTACGTATTCATTCAGGTAAGGCTACACCATTGACCTTTAATATCGGCCCTACTGGAGAAATAGCGGTAAGCGCTTTCAATAAAAACCAACAAGCGGTTGCTGTGAACTATGCTTTATACACCGCAAAGGGTGAGTTCATTTCACGGCATGTCTTGCAAGAGTCTATTAAAACTCGCTTAGCCGTCGGTGAATATCGAATCAAAGCTATCTTGGACAAGAGCAGCCTAGAGACGCGGCTAAAAGTCAGCCAAGATTCTGTGATTAATTACCGTTTTAACTTTACAGACAAATAATGCGGTTTTTTTTAGAACTTGATGATTAGCCTCTAGTCTAAGAGAGCAGATGGTTCACATCGGGCTAATCTAACAAGAACAAAGTTAAACCAATAGCTAATGATAAAGGAGTTTTTGAATGTTTAATACAACGACTAAAGTAGCTGCAGCTTTACTGGCTACTAGCTTCGCTTTAGCGGGCTGTAACCCACCTAATAATACCCAAGGCGGTGCTATGATGGGTGCTGTGTTAGGTGGTGTTGCAGGTAATCAGTTTGGTAAAGGTGATGGTAAAATTGCAGCTACTATCGCAGGTACGATGATCGGTAGTTATATTGGTGGGCAGTTAGGCGCACAAATGGATAACTACGACCGCCAACAAGTCGGTAGTGCCATTTATTCAGGCCGCCCAGCTACTTGGCAAAACCCTAATACCGGTTACAGTTATACTGCGACTCCGGGCAATATCTATAACTCTAATTACCAAGGTTATCAAACTGCCTGTCGTCCAGTCACTGTCGTCGGTTATATCAACGGCCAACAGCAAAACATTCAAATGAATGCTTGCCGTGGCCCGAATGGTCAATGGCAAGCGACTAACTAAAACACCCGCCCTTGCAGACAACTCCTCTGCTATTCTTAAATAGCAGAGTGGTCTGGCTTCTCGCTCAGACCTTAGGCTTTACTAGGCTAACTCTGCCAAAATCCTTAAAATCATCCTGTGCATAACTCGTCGGAGAGAGTCGTTTGGGCTTTGCTGATATTATTTTTATCTTTTACCTGATTCTTGGTGCTTTAGGCCTAGTTTTGCTTTGGCAATGGCTCTTAGGCTATATCAGTACTTGGGAAGTCGCACCAGAAAAACATCGCTTAATCACCCTAGCCATTGTTAGCTTGCTTGGGCTAGTTTGGTTGAGCTATGCATTTAAACTAAATCATTGGCGTCAGGCCACCCCTATATCTAGCGCTCCCCCCAGTAATAATGGTTCATTATTGGCTGAAGATATGCTCAATCAACCCGCAGAGAACTTAAGTGAAGAGCAAAAACTAGCCCTCTTTGAGCGGGAGAATTTCCCTGAGCTATATAATAATCGGATTGCCCTCTACCGTGACATCCAAGACTTGGATGCATTTTTTATTAAAATCAAAAAACTAGCCCCGTTAGTGCCGAAGCAAATACCGCTACTCAATCGTATCTACCAACTTCGTCAAAATACCCATCAGCAATACTCCCAACGCTATCTAGAAGTCAGTCAGCAACTGCGAAATTTTTGGGTACACTACACGACGGGTAATAGCGAAGATGCTCTGCAAAAATTTCAGCCGATCGCCAATCGCTTGAGTAAAACCATCCAACAAACACGCGGCGATAATTTAGATAATCAAGCCAAACAAGAACAATACCTAATTGAAGCGATGCGTGCGGCTGAAGCCCTACTCAAATCCAATAAACTACCCGCCGCCCAATTAGGGATCACCTCGTATAAACTGGATAACCGACAGCGGATTATGGCGTGGTTAGATAAAAATGGCTCAGACTCACTGCGAGAAGCGCTGACTATGCTCAGTAATCAACGCGCCCATATTCTGCAACAAATTCAGCTGGTTAAAAACTATATACAGCGCTATCCTGATTTGCCCCTTACGCGCACGCTACAAGCTTGGCAAATCGCCCTACAGCATAATATGTATGCAGAATATCGTTTACTGTATGCTGTAGAAATCCTAGCAACATTGGATCAGTTAGGGATTACCCTCCCTGACACAGCCCGTGCTCGCCTTGAGAGTACACTTGAAACGCAAATCCCGAATATTCTACGCTTTGTCAATACCATGGTGAGTCAAGCTGAACAGGCTTACGCACCGACTGCCCCTAAAACCAAAGGGCGTTAGAGGCCATAAATTGCCGTGAGCTACTGATAAATCGAGCTAAATCGAGTATTTCAAGCGAAAATTGATTCCTTTTAAAAACTTCTTCTCTTCGTCTAAATCAGCAAATAATAAAGGCCGCTCACGCTCATTTTCGGCAAAAATCAAATCCAAAGCCTGCTCCGTTGCCTCTAAGCTTTCAATACTCAAGGCCGCCTGCCCACTGCGATCACGATGCAATAAGACCGCCAATCTTAAAATAACACTTAAATAAACTGCTTGTTGAGAACGCTTCGCCTCTAGGCCTTCGAATAATTGAGGGAAGATTTTGCGCCGATGGGTGCGCACTAATAAGCTCAACCAATGCTGCTCTCGAGTAGAAAAACCTATTAAATCAAAGTGGTCTAGCAAATAACCACCATGTTTATGATAACCACTGTGCGAAACAGCCAAACCAATTTCATGTAAATCTGCCGCCCATGCTAAAACTTCGCGTAAATCGGGGGATAATCGCCAAGCTCGCTGGCAAGCATCAAACAATTCTAAGGCTGTTTTACGAACAGCTTGAGCATGTGCTACATCGACTTGGAAACGACTTTGCAAGTTTAAGACGGCTTTACCACGCAGATCCTCTTGATGCAGACGATTAATCCGCTCATAGACCAAGCCCTCGCGTAAAGCTCCCTCTGAAACCAGCATCCGCTTAATCTGCAAGGCTTCAAAGGTGCTGATCAAAATCGCTAAACCACCCGCAAAGATCGGCTTACGTTCCTCACTCAAACCGGCTAGTTGCAATTTATCAATTGAACGGGCGGCTATCATGCGGGCTTGAATTTCATACATATGTTCTAAAGTAATGCCGAAATTGGCTAAGCCTGCTTGTTGAATGACCTTTTCAACGGTTTTAATCGTACCCGATGCACCATTAGCAGCTTCCCAGCCAATATCTCGATAGGTTTTCTGAATCGGCATTAACTCTAAATGTGCAGCAGTCAGTGCTTCCTTCCAAGCGGTACGCTCTAAACTGCCATTCGGGAAAAAACGCCGCGAACTACTCACACAGCCCATCCGCAAACTTTCGGTGTGTAAAGCCTCATAGCCCTGACCGATAATTAGCTCTGTACTTCCTCCCCCAATATCAATCACGAAGCGACGAGCTTCTTTATCCTCCGTGGCACTTAAAGAATGCGAAACCCCTAAATAAATGAGACGTGCCTCTTCACGCCCACTAATCACTGAAATCGAGTGGCCTAAGGTATCTTCTGCTAAATCTAAAAAAGACCGTGCATTCCGCGCCATGCGTAAGGTATTCGTACCAACGGCAGCGACTTCTGTTGAAGAAAAATCGCGTAAACGCTCCCCAAAGCGCTCTAAACAAGCCAAAGCACGTAATTTCGCTTCCAGCGATAAATTGCCAAATTCATCTAAACCTGCTCCCAAACGCACAGGTTCACGTAGGCGATCCAAGACACGTACATTCCCTAAAGAATCTACGCTGACCACGATCATATGAAAACTATTTGATCCCAAATCAACGGCAGCAATCCGCTGCTCGTTCGCCATCAAACTCGACATGACGATTTTTCTCCCGCTTGGCTGATCTCAGCAGCCTTACGGGCTAGTCGTAGAGGCTGTTTGGTTTGTTTTTATCAGCAGCGTCTAAGCGCTTGACTTTAAGAATAGAAGGTACTCGCTCCACTTGATGAATAATTTCTTCCAAGTGAGCTAAATCCCTGACCCAAAGCACCCAATTGGTTTCTTTAACTCGACGATCTCCACTGGTATTGACGGCCTCAATATTGACATCTAATTCGTGCATTAATTGAGTAATGTGGTGCAAAACGCCGACCACATTATGGGCATGGGTTTGAATCCCTGCAAGGAAACATTTTTCGTCCGACTGCTGTTCAGCCCAAGTCACTGACAAAATATCAGCTGGATCAACATGCGTATGTAAAACCGAACAACCATCCCGATGGACTTCTAAACCATTTTTGGCATTCAAAGTTGCTAAAATAGCTTCCTGTGGCAGCGGATAACAGCAGGTTTGAAAATGAATCGCTAAGCCTGAAGTGCCTTTAATCACCAGCGGTATATCACTATCCCCAGCCACTAAAAAGCTATTGGCTGAATTCCCTTCCATGCTAATCAGGCGTTGTGCAGTTAGGCGCGAACACTGATCATTTTGCACAATGGCTAGGTATAAATCGTCACTATTTTGATAATTGGATACACTCAAAAACTCACCCATCGCTGCAGGGCTAATCTTCGCTAAGCTAGAATGTCGGTCATGTAAGGCCTTGTCTAATAGACGCTTTCCTAAATCTAATTGATCCGCTTTGGTTTGTTGACGCAACCAATTACGGATAGTCGCTCGCGCCCGCCCTGTCACTGCATAATTTAACCAAGATGGCTGTGGGACTGCTTTATCATCTGTTAAAATTTCAACCGTCGCAGTATCAGGAATACGGGTACGCAACGGAACTTCCTTGCCATCAATTTTTGCCCCCGTACAATGTAGACCAACCTCGGTATGAATTGCAAAAGCAAAATCAATGGGGGTAGCCCCACGTGGAAACTCTTTCATATCCCCTTTAGGCGTAAAGGCATAAATCTCGGTGCGATATAAATCCGCTTGAATATCATCATAAAACTCTGCCGCATTCCCAGCCTTCGAGCCTAAATCACGCACTTGCTCTTGCCAGCGCTTTAGAGCTTCTTGAGTGAATAAGGAGCGTTGCCCTGAATTTTGCCCCGGATAACGCCATTGCGCAGTAATACCGAATAAAGCGGTTTGATACATGGGGCGAGTTTGAATTTTAACGGCGACTTGACGTTGACCAGAAGGAACAACAACCGTTTGTAGGGCTTGATAGCCATAGGATTTAGGCGTGGCAATAAAATCTTGGAATTTACCCGGACGAGGGCGATAAGTAGCATGTAAAATCCCTAAGGCTCGATAACATTCATCCACAGTCCCCATCAATACCCGTAATTCAATCAGCTCTTTATCCTCATCAAAGGATTCGCCGTTTTTCATACTGTCGTAAATACGATAGAGATTCTTATCAGGAATAAAGACTAAAGGATTCGCCAAGGTAGCACTTAAACTCTTAGTCACTGTATCCACGACCTCTTCCGCTAAGGTCTTAACAGAGGCTAAATAACGATCTAATTCCGCCTTTAAAACACAATATCGCCACGGATATAAATGCTCAAAAACTAAAGCTTGCAGCTCGCGGCGCAAAGAATTCATCCCCATTCGATGCGCAAGCGGGATATAAATATCTAAAGTTTCTTTACAAATACGACGACGGGAGGCAGGTTTTTGATGACTTAAAGTGCGGAGATTATGTAAACGATCAGCGAGCTTAATAATGACGACCCGAAAATCATCCGACATCGCCTGCATAAATTTTTGGAAACTGGCTTTGGAGGCCGCTGCTTTATCCAAAAAAGGCGTGGATTCTAATTTAGTGACACCCTCCACCAAATTAGCCACGACTGTACCAAATTGGCGCTCAATATCGGCATAGGTATAATCGGTGTCTTCGATAACATCATGCAATAAAGCCGCACAGACAGCATCAGCATCCAAATGCATATCCGCTAAAATCCGCGCAACCTCTAAAGGATGCGTGATATAGGGTTCACCGGACTTACGCTTTACCCCCTCATGGGCCTGGGCTGCTAATAAAAAGGCATCATAGACCCGCGAGCTTTCCTCCGGTGTCATATAACGCTCCACTGTCCGCGTTAAATCGTTAGCACGAAACAGGTCAGTCGGAGGTTGTGCATCTGTCATTATTAAGCCCCTCAGCATAATATCTCTTCCTTCTAGCTTCCTAGTCCACGTCATAATCCTGCGAACGTTTTTTGTTTAATAAGCCCGCTGCAATCTCACGCAAAGCGATAACCGTTGGTTTATCACCTTCTTCGTCGATCAAAGGTTGAGCACCATGTGAAATATCGCGCGCGCGTTTAGCGGCTTTCAGTACTAACTCAAAATTGTTCTCTACATACGGTAGACAATCTTCAACGGTAACACGTGCCATCTTCAATATTCCTTACAGGAAGTTTTGGAAAACTTTCTATTATAACTCTGTGTTGTCAAAAAGAAATAGCCGATTAGATGCGCAAATCTTTACATAGGGATAGTTTACCCATTGAATAAACTGTGGCACTCTTCAAGAATACCTTAACAGCCCTATGTTTAGTGCACTGCAGCATCGCTCAAATTAGTTTACCGCTTTCAACGAAGATCTACGAGGGAAAGGAGAGTATTATGAGAACCATCAGGGAGTTTTTAAACAGTGCGAATCAAACACTAGCCACCGTTTCACCCGATGATACGGTCTATCAAGCCTTGACTGTCATGGCAGAGCGTAATTTAACTGCCTTGCCTGTGGTAAAAAATAAAACGCTCATTGGCATTATTTCAGAGCGTGATTATGCAAGAAAAGTCATCTTACAAGGCAAACGCTCTCGCGAAACGGCTGTCAGCGAGATCATGACCGCTAAGGTAGTAACGATTGAGCCGGATAAAACCGTCAATGATTGTATGGAGATTATGACTGAACGCCGGATTCGACACCTGCCTATTCTTAATTCAGACGGTGAAATGATTGGTATTATTTCTATCGGTGATGTCATGAAGGTCATTATGGAAGAGCAGCGCTTTATGATTGCTGAGCTTCAACGTTATATTGCTGGTTAACCCATCCACTTAGCATGCAGCCTTGTTCTGCATGCTTTACCTCGCTTTATTTTCAATTTTAAAGCCGATAATTCTTGTGCTGTTCAACTATTCGTTCACATAATTTTTGCTGCAGATCAAGTTCACAGCAAGCTAAAAGCTATACACTGTCATTTATTGCAGTGCAACAATTAGCTTGCGCATCATAAAATTTAAAATTTAGCTTGGGACTCGCTCATGGACAAAAAAACCCTCGAAATTCGCGACTACATGGCACAAAGCATGCCCTTAAAAGCACTGCCATTGACTACGCTTGATGAATTGGCCGCTGCTGTTGAAGAAATCAGTGCCGACCAAGGTGAAACCATTATGCGCATTGGTAAAACTAATGATCATGTCTTTTTAATTCGGTATGGAGCGGTCGAATTAATCCGTGAAGATGGGATTTTGCATGGCCGGTTTGGAGCAGGCGATTGGTTTGGCTATCGCTCAGTGATGCGCGGGGGCGAGGTGAATCTAACGGTACGCGCCTTAGAGGACTCTTTATTCTATACCCTTCACGGCTCTCTATTCATGCAGTTGTTTGAAAGTTATCAACGCTTTGCCAGCTATTTTTCTGAGCATAAGGCAGATCGTGTGCGTAATGCCCTACAGGAGCTACGCAATACCGACAATCACGCCATGATCACCTTACATGTCAGTGATTTAATGAAGCAAGCGATGCTCGTTGCCAATACGACAACCATCCAAGCCGTTGCCCAACAAATGAATGAGCATAGCTCGCGCACAGCGCTTGTTGTGGATGATGCACAGCATTTAGCAGGTATTGTAACGGATGCCGATTTCCGCTCGATTGTTGCCCACGGTTTAGACATTCATCAGCCCGTCACTGAAATTATGACCACTGAACCGCTGACTTTAGCCCCGAATAATCAAGCCTCTGAAGCCTTACTCTTAATGGCTCGACGGAATATTCGTCATGTTCCTGTTATTGATAAAGGGCAAATTGTAGGTGTGATTTCTGCGACCGATCTGTTACGTGGGCAAACACATAGCGCTATTTATTTAGTGGCTGATATTTATTGTGCGCAAACGGTAGCGCGTTTGAGTGAACTCAGTAAAAGCTTACCTAAAGTTTTAGTCGGCTTAGTCAAACAAAGTTTACCTGCTTATGATATTGGCCATGCGATTACTTCGATTGGGCAGGCGATTGTGCGCCGCTTAATTGCAATGGCGGAGCAACAGTTTGGTAAACCGCCGATTCCGTATGCTTTCATTGTGGCAGGCTCGATGGCACGGCGCGAACAAACCGCCCATACCGACCAAGATAATGGCATGATTTTGTCGGATACCTATAATGAAGCCGAACATGGCCAATACTTCCGTGATATTGCTAAATTTGTCAGCGATGGTATGAACGAATGCGGCTATGTGTATTGCCCAGGTAATATCATGGCTACAAATGACCAATGGCGGCAACCTTTAGCTGTATGGCGCAGTTATTTTAATCAATGGATCACGACCCCCAATGGTCAGGCCTTATTAAATGCTAGTATTTTCTTTGATTTACGCTGTTTGTATGGTGACTGCAGCCTCCTTGAAACTTTACAAACCGACTTTTTAGCCAAAACAAAAGCACAAACCTTATTCCAAGCATTTATGGCTGCAAATGCACTCAGTCATCGCCCACCGCTGGGATTCTTCCGTAGTTTTGTGCTGGATAAAGAAAGCGTGGATAGTGACGAAAAAGGCATGGATATGAAAAAGCGGGGTGTGGTACCGGTCATCGACCTAGCCCGCGTTTATGCTTTAGCTGGTGGTTTACATGCGGTGAATACCTGGGAGCGCTTAGATGCGATTGCCGCTAGCAATGGTATTAGCCAAATGAACATTGATGATCTCAAAGATGCTTTCGAATTTATCAGCATGGTGCGTTTACAACATCAAGCCAAGCAGATAGAGCAGGGTCAAAAACCGAACAATTATGTGCCCCCTGAAGAATTATCAGCTTTAGAGCGTCGTCATTTAAAAGATGCCTTTGAAGTCGTCTCCAATCTGCAGGACTTTATGTCAACCCGTTACAAAGCCGATAACTTCCGTTAAATTCTCGCCTATACTTAAAACCTAAGTGCTGTCAATTTTGCAGCACTTAGACAACAATTTAAGGCAAAATCCTTATAAAACACCAACCTTAAACCAACCTTCAGCTTTAATGATGGATAACAGCCAATAAGCTATTTACAAGAATGCTGTCTCGTCACGATTAACGGAGGATAATCGATGCAAAAATCATTACATATCGACCCGGAAAAATGTACCGGCTGCCTGCAATGTGAAATGGCCTGCTCCTATGAGAATGAAGGAGTATTCAATCCTTCTAAATCACGGATTAAAGTATTTACCTTTCATGAGGAAGGACGCTTCGTACCTTATACTTGTACTCAATGCGATGAAGCTTGGTGTTTACAAGCCTGCCCCGTCGATGCGATTGTGTTGAACTTTGTCACAGGTGCTAAAGATATTCTGAATGACCGTTGTGTCGGCTGTAAGGTTTGCACGATTGCCTGCCCCTTTGGTACGGTTAACTACAATACAGCAACCGGTAAAGTCATTAAATGTGACCTTTGTGGGGGTGATCCAAAATGTGCTGAAGCTTGCCCCACTAGTGCAATTACCTACATTGATGCCAATGCGACAGGTTTAGAGCGGATGCGCATGTGGGCAGCCAAAACTGACACCCAAACGTCAACACACGCCTAAGGAGGAGTATACGATGGCATGGACTAAAAAAATTCTGCGCGTCAACCTAACCGATGGCGTCATTCAAGCTGAACCACTCAATATGGAGTGGGCGCAACAGTATTTAGGGCAACGTGGCTTAGCCACCCGTTATTTAGTGGAAGAAGTGGATCCACAAGTTGACGCTTTAAGCCCTGAAAATAAATTTATCATGGCAACAGGCCCTTTGACCGGCACAATGGCTTCTACCGGTGGGCGCTATTCATGCATTACCAAAAGTCCGCTAACAGGTGCAATTGCTTGCTCCAACTCAGGTGGCTTTTTTGGCGCAGAAATGAAAAATGCTGGTTGGGATATGATTATCCTTGAAGGTAAATCACCAACGCCTGTGTATTTATATGTCGAAGATAACGAGGCTCGCTTGATTCCGGCCGATGATCTTTGGGGTAAATCAGTTTGGGCAACGGATGAAGAAATTCACAAAAAGCATCAAGACCCACAAATTCGAGTGGCCTGTATCGGCCGTGCGGCTGAAAGCGGTAACTTATTTGCTGCTGTTGTCAATGATCTGCATCGGGCGGCAGGACGATCTGGCGTAGGTACAGTCTTAGCTTCTAAAAATGTGAAAGCCGTAGCTTTACGGGGTACTCGCGGGGTCGGGAATCTCAAAGATCCAATGCGCTTTATGAATGCGACCTTTGAAAATAAACAAGTGCTCGCTGCCAATGCTGTGACGGGTGCAGGCTTGCCCACTTACGGTACACAAGTATTGATGAATGTCATCAATGAGCTTGGGGCTTTACCCACTCGGAATATGCAGGAAGTCCGCTTTGAGGGAGCGCATAGTGTTTCGGGTGAAGCGATGCATGAACCTCGTACCTCCGATGGTAAGAAAAACCTCACGCGTAATGGCGGTTGCTTTGGTTGCACAATAGCTTGTGGACGGATTTCAACCGTTGATCGTACTCACTTCAGTGTTAAAGATAAGCCACAATACTGGGGTAATTCAGGCGGTTTAGAATATGAAGCAGCTTGGGCACTAGGGCCAGATACTGGCATCGATGACTTAGATGCACTGACCTATGTCAACTTCCTCTGCAATGAAGATGGTCTTGATCCGATCTCCTTTGGTGCTACCGTTGCTGCAGCCATGGAGCTATTTGAAGATGGTGTGATTACCACCGCAGATACTGGCGGTATTGAGCTAAAATTCGGCTCAGCGGAAGCACTGGTTCAAATCGCAGAACTCACTGCACGGGGCGAAGGCTTTGGTAAGGAAATTGGTTTAGGCTCTAAGCGCTTGTGCGAAAAATACGGTCGCCCTGAACTGTCGATGACGGTTAAAGGCCAAGAATTCCCTGCCTATGATCCACGGGGTATTCAGGGCATGGGCTTGACCTATGCGACTTCAAATCGGGGCGCTTGCCATTTACGGAGTTATACGGTGTCCTCTGAAGTCTTGGGTATTCCGGTTAAAACCGACCCCTTAGTCACGGATGGCAAACCTGAACTCGTCATTGCATTCCAAGATGCGACCGCTGCCGTAGATTCTTCTGGCCTTTGTATCTTCACGACTTTTGCATGGTCACTCGATAATATTGCACCACAAATTGATGCCGCCTGTGAGGGTGATTGGTCAGTTGAGAAATGTGCAGAAGTCGGAGCACGGATTTGGCAATTAGAGCGTGATTTTAATATGCGTGCAGGTTTAACCGGTGCTGATGACACCTTACCTAAGCGTTTATTAAAGGATGCAGCCAATGTCGGCCCTGCAGAAGGCAAGGTTTGTGATCTTGCAGCTATGCTACCGAAATACTATGAACTACGGGGTTGGACAATGGATGGCCAATTAACGCCTGAGACTCGGCAGCGTTATGGCTTACCCAGCTAATTAAGGATTAATCGCCTTATGAACTATGTGATCATTGGCACCGGCCCTGCCGGTGTCGTGGCAGCTGAAACTTTGCGACAACGTGAGCCTTTAGCAGCGATTACTTTGATCGGTGAGGAACCAGAGCCACCTTATTCGCGGATGGCGATTCCCTATCATTTGATCGGAGATATTAGCGAAGCAGGTACTTATCTACGTAAAGCGTCTGCTCATTTTGAGCGTGAGCGCATTCAACGGATTGAACAGCAGGTCACTCAAATCCAAGGTGATGCTCACCAGCTTCAGCTTGCGAATGGCGAACAGTTAGGCTTTGATAAGTTGCTTATTGCCACTGGCTCGCGAGCAGTGCGCCCCCCGATTGCAGGCATGGATTTACTAGGGGTAACTAATTGTTGGACCTTAGCAGATGCTCGTCGCATCATTGCTCAAACCAATCAAGGGGATGATGTCATCTTAATGGGGGCTGGTTTTATCGGCTGTATCATTCTTGAAGCACTCGCTAAGCGTGGCGTGAATTTGACCGTGGTGGAAATGGAAAACCGCATGGTTCCACGAATGATGGATGAGCAATCGGGAGGGCTGCTTAAACGCTGGTGTGAGCAACAAGGTGTCCGTGTACTCACCTCAACCCGTGTGAAAGCGGTCAGTCAGGCTGGAGAGCAATTGGCGGTTGAATTAGACAGTCAGCCTGCCATGAAAGTCGATTTATTAATTTGTGCCACAGGGGTTAAACCCAATATTGAGCTAGCTAAAGGCTGGCTACAAACTGCACATGGGATTTTAGTGAATCGACGTTTGCAAACCAGCCATCCTGATATTTTTGCAGCGGGTGATGTTGCCGAAGGCCGTGATTTTTCTACTGGTGATTACAGCGTGCAGGCGATTCAACCTACAGCCGTTGAGCATGGTTTTATTGCTGCCACGAATATGTCTGGTGGAAATTATCTACATCAAGGCAGCGTGAATATGAATGTGCTGGATACGATGGGCTTAATCTCAGCTTCCTTTGGCTTATGGCAAGGGGTTGAGAATGGTGACTCTGCTACCTTAAATGATCCAGATAACTATCGTTATATTAACCTGCAATTTAAAGGTGATCGTCTAGTCGGAGCGAATACCTTAGGCATGACCCAACATATTGGTGCTTTGCACGGCCTGATCCAAAATCGCACGCATTTAGGTCAGTGGAAAGCCCATTTGATGGATAACCCAAGCCGCTTTATGGAGGCTTATTTGCAACAACGTGTAGCTTAAGCATGCAGATCACTTTAAAGCTTTATGCCCATTTAGGCGATCTGCTCCCCGCAGCTTCTAAGCAAAATAAAGCTGAGATCGAAGTACCCGAGTCGATTAGCTTAAATGAGTTAATCGACCGCTTTCAGATTCCACGCCCAATGGCTCATCTAGTATTAGTCAATGGGGTGTTTGTTGGTGATAGGGATCGTGATCAGCCCTTTGCTTTAAAACCGCAAGATGTAGTGGCGATTTGGCCGCCAGTGGCTGGAGGTTAGGCTGCACAGTTTATATCGTGAGATGGGGTTTACGCGGGCAGAATTCATGCAAATTCTGCCTTCGGCTTTACGTCACTACCCTTATCAAATCGAAGCGGATCTCATCACGATTCAAGTAGCGACTGGCTGGGTGACTATTCAATTAGCGGCTGAACAAGTTCGGCGCATTGCTTTATTAGCACTCCCCTATCTACCGATGACTATCCAGTTTATTGATCTAACTGTGGTCGAAACTAAACAGTTTTTAGATCAATTTGATCTGTATTATCGCAAAGGCGGAGGATAACAAGGCAAACCGCCGTGAGAATGCATTACCTTAGTACACCAGAACACACTGGGCAATCCGCACGCTTAGGCACACGAAACGCTGTCCATTCCATACTAAGCGCATCAAATAATAAAACCCGCCCGATGAGAGCCTCTCCTAACTGGGTCAAGAGCTTGATCGCTTCAATGGCCTGCATACTGCCTAAGACTCCTAATACCGGCCCCAAGACACCATTGGTACTGCAAGTTTGTGGTAATTCAGTTAGTTTGCCATAGAAGCATTGATAACAGGGCGTTGTTGCTGAGGCATGAAATACCCCTAACTGCCCCTCAAAACGAATAGCAGCTGCCGATACCAAAGGTTTATTGGCTTGCACACAGGCGGCATTAATCGCTAAGCGGGTTGCTAAATTATCCGTGCAATCCAAGACCAAATCAGCACTTTGAATGGGAGCGGATAAAGTCTCCATAGTGAACGCCTGCTGATAGGTTTCAATTTGAATACTAGGATTAATTTGTTGTAGACGTTGCTCGGCGGAGTGGACTTTAGCAACCCCAATACTAGCTTGGCTATGCACAATTTGCCGCTGCAAATTACTTAAATCAACAGTATCAGGATCAATCAAGATTAAGCGCCCCACCCCACTGGCTGCTAAATACAAAGCAGCGGGTGAGCCTAATCCACCTAAACCAATAATAACCACCGTCGCTTGCAATAAACGCTCTTGCCCAGCTAAATCAAATTGGGGTAGCAGAATTTGACGACTGTAACGCAACAATTGCTCATCAGTTAAATCCATCTTGCCCCTCTTTCTTGCCAATACTTAAACGAGTGCAGGTTTATCAAGCAGTACCCATTGATTATTCACAAAGCCTTCAATGGGCTGAAAGCGCACTTTGTAATTCATTTTGGGTGATTCTTTAATCCAATACCCCGGATACACATAAGGCAAGCCTAATTCTTTTGCCCAATGAATTTGCCACATAAGTGCAAAAGTACCTAAACCGCGCTCACTGCCCTGTTGCGGATCAAAAAAGGTATAAACCGAAGACAAGCCCTGCTTGAGCCAATCCGTTGCTGCAACGGCTAATAAAGTCTCACCCTTCCAAAACTCAAGTAATACAGTATGACACCAGTGCGTTAGAATAAAGTTTGCAAAGGTATTAGGCGTATCCTCATCCATCCCGCCACCTGCATGTCTTGAGCGAACATAGTTTAGATAAAGCTCAGTATAGATTTCACGATAGCCCTCCTCATTGACCCGCACCGTTAAATCTTGATTTAAATTCCAAGTACGCTTTTGGCTGCGCGAAGCTTGGAAACGATCAACAAGAATGCGCGTCGAAACACAGGCTTGGCAACGATAGCAACAGGGTCGATAAACATCGCTACCGCTGCGCCGAAAACCTTTATTTAACAGATGGCTATACGTGCGATTATCCATCGCAAAAGCAGGATCTACCAGCAGATTGGTCGCCTTACGTTCTTCAAGGTAAGGGCATTCATGAGCTGCCGTGATATAAAGCTCCAAGGCATTGGATAACATGCTTTTCAAACTTAATAGGCCTACCCTGTGGGGTTTAAGGTAAATTTTTTACCACTACAAAAGCCCCGCGTAAATCCCCTTCCTTAAAACCGGTGGCCTTATCCTGCGGATAAAGTTCCGTTAAGCGGGTCATAATTGCTGGGCTGATGTCACTACCATGACAAGTGAGACACATCGCTTCAGTAGGTATCGCTTTCATAAAGCGATACTCCTGTTTGCCATTACTCTCAACTAACTCTGAATATACCAAGGATTCTAGCGCTTCGCCTTTTACTTTTCGCGCTTCAAAATCATTTAATACTTGAGCTTGCCATTCACTAGGCATACCCATGACTGGATTGCGATTGCGTAAACTCACTCTAGAAATTTGTAATTGTTGGCTGGCAGACACCGACTTAGCCACCTCAGGTGCTTTTATTTGACAGGCAGTCAATGCATTAATTGGCCCCCCTGCCTGCATAGCCGTTTGTAATTCTGTCTTTAACTGCCCGCCATACATTTTAATTGCCGTTTTGGCCTCTTCGGCTAAGGCTGCTTTATCAGGTGGTGCTACAACAGTGGAAGTATTGACTTCATTGGCCTTGCTAGCCTTGGGTTCTTCCTTACCGCCACAAGCCACTAATAAGCTCACCACAGCTAAAACCACTAACCTTTGCATTGCATATCCCTCTTCAAATAATCTCGATCTATATATCATTGCTAGCTTGTATGAGCAAAATAATCCATCTAAATGGATAGTTGTTAAAAAATGCTAGACATGTTTCCTGAAGCATGCGAGATTTCAAAATGACCTCCCACCCTGCTATTATCTGAAAGAAAATTAAACACTTATTTTAGCACCACTTTGTTAGGATCCGCTTATGACAGGTTTTTCTTTAAGCTGGTTACTCATTCTTTTTTTAGGCCTGCCTGAGCTTAGCTGGGCTGCAAGTACAGGTTCTGAAGCACGCCTTGATCTAACTCAGCATACCGCCGGCTATTTTGCTCTATTAATTTTTATCTGCGCTTATGTCTTAGTTGTCCTAGAGGAATACACGCATTTACGCAAATCTAAACCAGTGATTTTAGCAGCGGGGTTGATTTGGGTTGGTATCGCATGGGCGTATGGCGGGGGCAATGATTTACCCGCTCAAGCAGCACGCCATAATTTATTAGAGTATGCTGAATTATTTTTATTTTTACTCGTTGCCATGACTTATGTGAATGCTCTGGAAGAGCGGCGCATTTTTGATGCTTTACGTTCATGGTTGCTGCACAAGGGTTTTAATTTAAGGCAAATCTTTTGGTTGACTGGGGTGATGGCTTTTTTTATTTCCCCCGTTGCAGACAATATGACCACCGCTCTACTGATGTGTGCGGTGATCCTAGCCGTCGGGCGCGATCATCATGCGTTTATTGCCGTATCTTGTATCAATATTGTGATCGCTGCCAATGCAGGAGGGGCTTTTAGCCCATTTGGTGATATAACAACGCTAATGGTTTGGCAAAAAGGTGTCGTAGAATTTTGGGAGTTTTTTACACTCTTCATCCCCTCCGTTTTGAACTGGTTTATTCCAGCTTTAATCATGAGCTTTACCGTTCCCCAAACCGCACCCCAAGTCATTGACTCGCGCCCTGTACCTGTAAAACGTGGAGCTTTTGCGATCTTAGGCCTCTTTATTTTCACGATTGCTTTGGCGGTTACCTTCCATAACTCTTTGCATTTACCGCCTGTGCTCGGCATGTTTACTGGCTTAGCCTTGCTACAAATTTATGGCTATTACTTAAAGAAGACCTATCATCGCGCACGGATTCAAGGCTATTTCGACCCCTTTGAATCGAATATGGCACATGTACAACCCACGGCTCGGCAGGGCTTTGATATTTTCGATAAAATTGCGCGCTCTGAATGGGACACCTTATTATTTTTCTATGGTGTGGTTATGTGCGTGGGTGGACTAGGTTTTATTGGTTATTTAGAGTTAGCCTCTCACCTACTCTATGGTCAGCTCGGTGCGACTTACGCCAATATTGCAATTGGTCTGTTATCCTCGGTGGTTGATAATATTCCAGTGATGTTTGCCGTATTAACAATGAATCCTGATATGCCGGTAGGACAGTGGTTATTGGTAACTTTAACTGCTGGAGTCGGCGGTAGCCTCTTATCCATCGGTTCGGCAGCGGGAGTAGCTTTAATGGGGCAAGCTCGCGGACACTACACCTTCATGAGTCATTTGAAATGGACGCCTGTCATTGCACTAGGCTATTTCGGCAGCATTGGCGCACATATGCTGATCAATCAGAGTATGTTTTAACGATCAAGAACCTAAGCGCTCAAGTTCAAACGGCTTGAGCGGCTGGGTTGGATACTAATCAATTAATCAATTTAAGAGACGATATAAAGTCCCACAATAAGGGCAGCGATAGACTTTATCCGGTGAGCTATCAATCGGTAAGAAAACTCGCGGATGTGCACACCATAAAGCCTGATCACTCACAGGGCAATGCAAGGGTAAGTCCTTCGAACTGATGACGACTTCTCGAGTTTCATTCAAGCCTTTACAGTCCTTTAATTCAGGCGCTTTCATTCTGCCACCGGAGTTAACCAGTCTAAATACGCTGGATTGCGACCGTGTACAATATCAAAGAATAAGCTTTGTAACTGCGTAGTAATTGGACCGCGCACCCCTTCGCCAATCGGACGACGATCTAATTCACGAATCGGCGTTACTTCAGCCGCTGTACCTGTGAAGAACGCTTCATCGGCGATATAGACTTCATCACGCGTAATCCGCTTTTCGCGTACTTCAATGCCTAAATCTTTCGCCATCGCTAATAAAGTACGACGGGTAATGCCATCTAAGGCTGCGGTTAAATCAGGGGTATAGATCACTCCATCTTTAATCACAAAGAAGTTTTCGCCGCTACCTTCTGCAACAAAGCCTTCAACATCGAGCAATAAAGCTTCATCATAGCCATCATCCAAGGCCTCACGCAGCGCTAGCATCGAATTGATATAGTTACCATTGGCCTTGGCCTTACACATCGCAATATTGACATGATGACGGGTATAGGACGAGGTTTTAATCCGAATCCCCTTCTCCATCGCTTCATTACCCAAATACGCCCCCCAAGTCCAAGCCGCGATCATCACATGCGTCTTTAAATTATCCGCCCGTAAGCCCATCCCTTCAGAACCATAAAAGCACATAGGACGTAAATAGGCCGTTTCTAGCTTATTTTCCCGCACCACCTGACGCTGTGCTTCATTCAAAACCTCTTTGCTATAAGGTATTGCCATCCGCATAATTTTTGCGGAATTAAATAAACGGTCTGTGTGTTCTTTTAAACGAAAAATCGAAGTACCCTGCTCAGCTTTATACGCCCGCACGCCTTCAAATACACCCATACCATAATGCAACGTATGGGTCAGGACGTGGGTTTTAGCTTCGCGCCACGGTACCATTTCACCGTCAAGCCAAATTACGCCATCACGATCTGCCATTGACATTGCAAGCCACTCCTGTAGTTAAATAATGAAATTAGCAGAAGAGAATAACATGTCGCCTGAAAACCATGCCAGCGCTGCATAAAAAAAGAGGCCTCATCAATGGATAGATAAGGCCAAGAACAGTGAAAATACCGCTGTCTAATCTAATACTGATCAGGATTACGACCTGTAAATACCGAAAAGTCCTGACCTTGATTACGCGAAAAGCTCGTCAACTGATAACCGCTTCGTGAATACGTATTACGTGGACGCTGTGATTGTGAGGCATTCCGCCGTGGTGAAGACGGCTCAGCATAATAATTCGTTTGAATAAATTGACCTTGCTGCTGATGATGTTCTAAGCGCTTATACTCTGAGAGCACTTTCACAACATATTCACGGGTTTCTCGATAAGGCGGTACACCCCCATGCTTATCCACCGCACCAGGGCCTGCATTATAAGCCGCTAAAGCCAATTGCTTATTACCATTAAAACGCTTCAGCATTTGCGCTAAATACTTAGCTCCACCCTTAATGTTTTGACGTGGATCATGAATATTCGCGACCCCCATTAAATCAGCGGTACCAGGCATGAGCTGCATCAAACCAGTCGCGCCAACATGCGAGCGTGCACCTTCATTAAAGCAGGATTCTTGGCGTATCACTGCCCGAATTAGATTTTCTTCAACACCATAATACTCCGCGTATTTGCGAATCGTATTAATATGGGGCGCAGTCCGTTGCTCGACTTGATCATGACTCAGACGTGTACAACTCCCTGCTCGGCCACTCACTCGCAAGGGTTCAATCCCCTCTAAGGAGTTATTGGAGGCATACTTTTTGGTTTTAGATTTTGGAGTTCGAGCGATGAGCTTCGCATTTTTGCCAGCGACTGATCCATTGGTTAACCAACGAGTACCATCTTTATCGGTATACATATAAATATCGGCAGAAACTGCCTGACTAAAGCCAGTCGCTAACACCAGTGGCAGAACACACTTCCACACTACGTCGCACTTAAATTGGATTGCACTCATTTTATTATACTTCTGGTTGTCCAAACTTAGTTATTGTGATTAACAAGTAACAAGGGCGCAGGGGTTTGAGCCATGTAGTATCATTGTTTGTAGTCGCTATTCTTATAAGTTTTTTCTATTTTGTCACTGCCTAACAGACAGATGGCAAATAAATTTTAAATTGGTAAGCAGTTTACTACCGCCTATCTTAGTTTAAGCAGCCTTAAGCCCTAACCAATCGCTAGAATTTGTCGTGGATTCGGTAAACTAGCCTTAAATGGCCGATGGAATAAGTTCGTGGTCTTCACAAGGAAAGTGAAACTGCAACAGGAAAGCCTGTGTAAAACTACACAGGCTTTTTTTATTTTCGTTAGGGCGTTTGTTTATTTTCTGTTGGTTGCTAGGCTATTGAAGATAGCTTATCAATGTAACAAGCGGGGATTAGATAAACTAAAGGCTTTAATCGGTGCATCAAACTCATGCCCATCATCGGCGCGTAAATGGTAACTACCCTGCATCGAACCCACCGGTGTATCCAAAACAGCCCCACTGGTATAACGGAAACCCTCTCCGGGCGACAAATAAGGCTGCTCCCCCACGACACCATCACCCTTTACTTCCTGTGTCATCGCATTGGAATCCGTAATAATCCAATGCCGTGTTAACAAGCGAGCGGCAATACTGCCATGATTAACAATCGTAATCGTGTAAGCAAATACATAGCGATCATGCTCAGGATCCGACTCCGCTTCTAGGTATTTAGCCTCAACTGAAACTTGAATATCGTAAGCCTCTTGACCACTCATGCACGCACTACCGTATTAATTTAAGGGGATTATTGCAAAAAAAGCTTATCATGAAATTACAACAAAACCAGATTATCCCGATGGATCAGCTCTGGTGCATCAATATACCCAAGGATGCTTTCAATTTCACGAGAAGGTTTACGCTTAATACGTTCAGCCTCTTCACTATTGTAATTGACTAACCCCTTAGCTAATAATTTACCTTCTGGGCTAATGCAACTCACAACTTCACCGCGCCCAAATTCGCCTTCGACTTTCACAACCCCTACCGGCAGCAAACTACCCCCAGTTCTTTGAATCGCTTGAGCAGCACCTGCATCAAGCCACAATTGCCCACGGGACTGTAATTGACTGGCAATCCATTGCTTACGCGCTGCTAAGGGAGCTTGATCAGGCAGTAATAATGAACCTAAATTTTCACCTGCATATAAGCGCTCCAAGACCTTCGCCTCACGCCCAGAAGCAATCACCGTCGCACAGCCAGAAGTCGCTGCTCGTCTAGCTGCCAAGACTTTGGTACGCATCCCACCGCTCCCGATCGCAGTGCCTGCACCACCAGCATATTCTAAGAAATTTTCGTCATTGGCGCGTCCTGAACTAATCAGCTGAGCATCCGCAAATTTGCGCGGATCTTTGTCATACAAACCTTGCTGATCAGTCAAAATAACTAATAACTCTGCCTCAACTAAATTGGCGACTAATGCACCTAAAGTGTCATTATCCCCTAAACGAAT
>JBJOOT010000020.1:0-28687 GCA_046051185.1 Pseudomonadota bacterium
TAATCAAACTCGCGTTTTGTAGGGCGGTATTAAAAGCCTCAGTTGTCATAAAACGCTCATAACGAGCATGCGTTGGTAGATAATCTCCGGTCGCAATTTGTGCTAATACTTCAATGCCTTGCGCTGCTGCCCAAATATCGACGCATCGAATCAGTCGATCAAAAGGAAATTGAGTACCTACGGCAACAAAAATCATAGCACCGAGCCTTTAAATAAGATCTGTTGCTGGTCACTTAGATGCTCCCATTGAGTGAGGAATACATCAGCTTTGGTTTTAACCAATTCACCAGAGCGAGAGATTTTTTGTACATTGGCAATACTATCGACCCAAATGGTACGAATACGGAGCAATTTACCAAGCATAATAGCGACCACTCCTGGAGCGGCACCTGTGGATAAAATCACTTGGGGGCGCTCTTTCAAAAGAATGTAGCCGACTTGGAAAGCACAAGGAATTAACTTCCACTTATCATCCGCACTCACATCGACGATAGAATAGATTTTTTGTGACTTTTTAGGTTTAAACAGCTTATCCGGCAAAGCATACACAATCTGGTGATTTGCTTCTAAACCCGCGCATAAACGAGTCAGTTGAATCCAATGTCCTCCGGGTGAGGAGATGGCAAATACTTTGCTTTTCTGATGGCTCATGAGGCTTTGCGTAAATAAAAGGCTGCTTGATCGCCTTTATTCAAGGCATTTAACTCACGAGCACGGTGTTCAAATTGCTTAATTTGCTCAGCGGTGAATGGAGAGTTGGCGGGATTTTCTGCCCAAGAACGTTCTGAGCGTAAAGCAATATCTTGTTCGTATTGCTCGCTGCCCCAAAACTGAAAAGCATTAGAGTCATATTGAATTCGACTGACAGTAAAGCCCGTTTGCTCCGCGAGTTTCTTAATACTATCAATCGAGTGCAGAAATAAATGACGGGGTGCATCAAGCTGTGACCAGTTCACGCCATAATGCTGCCAGGCATATGAAGAGACGGTGGGCACTCTTAATAATACGCTTCCATGCTTAGCGAGTAGCTGATGGGCTTGCTCTAAAGTTTGCTGTTGTTCAACTAAATGTTCAAAAGAGTGATGGAACATAATTAAATCCCACTCACCCGTTTCGCTAAAAATATCACGCTTTTCAATCACTAAACCATTGGGATAATGAATCGTAGCTGCATTAAATGGATCAATGCCTAAAACTTGAGTAAAGCCTGCTTCACGTAAAGAATTTAAAAGTAAACCAGCCCCGCAACCGACATCTAAAATTCGTGAATCTTGTTTCAGTTGAATCGGGCGCAGAGTACTGAGTTTAGTATTTGGTGAAACTAGGCTTAAAGCGTGTCCAAGCAAAGACTTACCCGTCACTGCATAATAATCCCGTTGCCGGAGTAACTGTTGTTTCAGTTTGCTGGCAGTGCTTGGAGCAGAATAAGAGTAATAATTGCTAGGATAATAGGCGGCGAGATTGTCTGGAATCACTTCAATCTGTAAGCAACCACAATCTACACATTGAAAATAACGATGCTCATCCCGTAGGCCGAGCATCATTTCTTTAACTGTATATACGCTATGTTCGCCTTGACTACCACAAATCCGACACTGCATTAAGCTGGCTCCTTAGCCGCTGCATGACTGCCAAACAATTGAATATCATCAGCCTGCCAGAAGTTAGTATGGCTTAAATACCAATCCAGCGTCTTCGCTAAGCCCGATTGAAAGGTTTCTGCCGGATGATAGCCTAGCTCCTGACAAATTTTGCGATTATCAATGGCATAGCGTCGGTCATGTCCGGGACGATCCGTTACATAAGTGATCAGTTGCTGATGTGGAACCTGTGGGGAATCAGGGAAGCGTTCATCCAATAAGGCACATAGCGTATGAATCAGATTTAAGTTGGTCTGCTCATTATTGCCGCCAATATTGTAAGTCTCACCGATCCGACCGGTACGAATGATCAAGTCAATACCACGATTGTGATCATCTACATACAGCCAATCTCGAATTTGCTGTCCATCGCCATAAATCGGTACTGCTTTACCACGCAATAAATTTGAAATGGCTAAAGGAATCAGCTTTTCTGGATATTGATAAGGGCCGTAATTATTCGAGCAATTACTCGTCGTGGTATTCAGGCCATAGGTATGCTGATAGGCACGCACAATATGATCCGAGGCGGCTTTACTGGCCGCATAGGGTGAGTTTGGTGCATACGGCGTGGTTTCGGTAAAGGCGGGGTCCGTCGCTGATAAGGTACCATAAACCTCATCCGTTGAGACATGATGAAAACGATGTTCACACCCTTTATTTTCATCAAGCCAAACGGTTTTTGCCGCTTTCAATAAGCTATGTGTGCCATCAATATTAGTACGCAAGAAGGCATCGGGTCCATAAATCGAACGATCTACATGGGATTCAGCCGCAAAATGTACAATGGTTTCAATCTGGGCTTCGCGTAGTAAGCGCTCGACTAAAGGCTGATCCAGAATATCGCCTTTGACAAAGCGAAAATTCGCCTGACCCTCGAGGCTGGCTAAATTGCTATAACGACCTGCATAGGTGAGAGCATCTAGTACCGTGATATGGGTGTCAGGATAAGTTTGTAGCCAATAATGGACAAAGTTGGTGCCGATAAAGCCCGCCCCGCCGGTGACTAGCAGATTTTTGGGTTGATAAGTCATAATCATGAATGGTGAGTAGTTTGGTTGAGTTCTGCGAGCATGGTTTGCAAGCTGTCGCGCCAATAAGGTAAACGATAACCTAGGTAGTCTTCAGTCAAACTTTTATCCATTACACTGAAAGCAGGCCGTTGTGCAGGGGTTGGGTAAGCACTACTGCGAATCGGATGAATGGGAATACGTCGGGTTAGCAAACCTAAGCGATAGCCTTCCTCTTGGATGGCACGGGCGAAATCATACCAACTTGCTACGCCATTGTCAGAGCAATGCAGAATACCCGAGGCATTTTTGGCAGCTAAAGCCCAAATGGTATGGGCGAGGGTTCTAGCCCAAGTCGGCGTACCTACTTGATCATAAACGATTCCTAATTGCTCTCTTTCTTGCATAAAACGTAGCATCGTTTTAACGAAATTATGCCCATGTGCCGAGTAAAGCCAAGAGGTACGCAGAATCAAAGCGTTTGGTAAATATTGCTGAACTTGTTGTTCACCACTGAGTTTAGTAGCCCCATAAACACCTAGCGGATGAGTCGCTGCATCCGGTGCATACGGTAAAGACTGGGTACCGTCAAATACAAAATCAGTCGAGATATGGATTAATTGGATTGCGGCATTTTGGGCTGCAATACTTTGGGCTAAAAAACCAGCCGCATCGCCATTTAAGCGCTGTGCATGGTCTTGATCGCTTTCGGCTTTATCGACGGCGGTATAAGCAGCAGCATTAATGACCAGATCTGGCTGATAGCGTTCTAAGGCTGTTTGAATTTGTATCGGATCGGTAATATCTAAACTAATACGATCGCTCGCAATCAGCTCTGTACCCAGTGGATAACTACGTTGTAGCTCATAGCCAAGCTGACCTTTAGCACCGGTAATTAAAACCCTTTTAAAGCTCATGCAAAAACCTCTGCCTCTGTTAAGCTAGCACCAATCGCATCTTTGGCGGACAATTGCGGGCGTTCACCTTGTACCAAAGGCCAAGGAATATTTAAGTCTGGATCATTCCAACGAACACAGCGTTCATATTCAGGGGCATATAACTGGGTGCATTTATATTGGAAATCCGCAAATTCGCTCATCACATAAAAGCCATGTGCAAAACCAGGGGGCACCCAGAATAAACGATGATTTTCCGCTGATAGTTCCACTGCCGTCCATTGGCCAAAGCTTGGCGAAGAGCGGCGTAGATCAACGGCCACATCATAAACACAGCCTTGAGTGACACGTACTAATTTACCTTGTGGGTTTTGAATTTGATAATGAAGACCTCGCAAGATACCTTGGCGTGAGCGGCTGTGATTATCTTGGACAAAATTGAAATCTAAGCCCGCTTTGGCAAAGGTCTGCTGATTCCAAGTCTCCATAAAGAAGCCACGCTCATCACCAAAGACTTTAGGTTCGATGATCAGTACATCAGGAATAGGGGTTGGAATAATGTTCATTTAGCGACTCCAATCAGATAATGACCGTAGCCACTTTTCTTCAAAGGCTCTGCTAAACGCAATAATTGTTCAGTATCAATATAATGCATCCGCCAAGCGACCTCTTCAGGGCAAGCAATCTTCAAACCTTGGCGTTCTTCAATGACTCGAATGTAGTTGGAGGCATCCAATAAAGAGGCATGAGTACCCGTATCTAGCCATGCGGTGCCACGCTTAAGAATCTCGACTTGTAATTGGCCTTGTTCCAAATACATTTGATTGACGGTGGTAATTTCTAATTCGCCACGCTCTGAGGGTTGAACCATTTTGGCTATATCAACCACTTGATTATCATAGAAATACAAACCGGTGACCGCATAATTGGAACGTGGCTTAAGCGGTTTTTCTTCAATACTCAGTGCTTTACCGTTGGCATCAAAATCGACCACTCCGTAGCGCTCTGGATCACGCACATAATAGGCAAAAACGGTAGCCCCTTGCGTTTGATCATGAGCGATTTGTAGACGATGCGACAGGCCTTCGCCGTAATAAATATTATCGCCTAAGATCAGTGTACAAGGCGCATGACCTAAAAATTCAGCCCCTATCAAAAAGGCTTGTGCTAAGCCTTCGGGTTTGGCTTGGATGGCATATTGCAGGTTTAAACCCCATTGTGAACCATCCCCTAACAGGGTTTGGAATTGCTTAGAATCTTGTGGGGTGGTGATGATTAAAATATCCCGAATCCCTGATAACATCAGTACCGTCAGTGGATAATAAATCATCGGCTTATCATAGATGGGCATTAGCTGTTTACTGACCGCTTGCGTCAATGGATACAAACGGGTGCCACTACCACCTGCTAATATAATGCCCTTGCGTTGTAGGCTCATGGAGTTTTTCATTAATTTATTCAAATAAAGTCAAATTGTAGATGATTTATGTCCTAATGCCTTAATTCTATCTGTCGAATGGTTGCTTAGGGGCGGCAGCTTGACCTAAACCATCGTTTGCAAGTGACCAAGCCTTGATCGTTCAGAAAAGCAAGCCCGATTAAGCGCATCGCTAGATTACTCATTTGCATAATAGAACAATAGGTTTGTTAAAACCTGCGCATTATAAAGGACTCAGCAAGGAGTCACTAGCAGAATGCCGCAATCCTTGCTTAAAAACTAAAGCTTAAGTTCTTTTCACCACATAAGAATGGGTCAGCCAGTCTTGTAAGAGCATATTGCGCTTGTAAGCCAACAACAGATTGATCCAAACCACAATTTTAAAGCCGAGGATACAAGCATTGGTAACCAAATGTCGCAGATAAGCATGAGCTAGGCCTAAGGTTTGGCCTTGTTTGTTCACGACTCGCAGTTTCATGAGCCTTTTACCAACACTAGCTTGCCACGGACTCGCTTCTACAAGCGGATAGGCGAGTAGCCAAACTAATAGGCCTACAAAAAACAGCTGATCGAGTTTAATCTCATCCTTAGTAAATTGCATAAAAGCTAGGCTTGGTAAATCCACCAGTACAAAAACAAGCGCTAAATCAATTAAAAAAGCCATAAAACGAGAGTAATAATAGAGCTCTTCAGGTTGCACGCGCAGCTTGGTTTGAGTGCGTGGGTTTGTGTCAAGATGCAGCAAAATCGCATCGGCTTGTTGTTCACCAAATGCTGTAGTGAAATAGCGCCATTGCTGATCCCATGCAAATAATTGATTCAGATACTGCAGGACGGGCGGCTTAATAAATAAAGTTTTTTGTTCACCTGCTTTGAGGTTGGACTCGGAAATAAAGCCAAACAGTTCATGGCTCAAGCGTTCACGAAACTCTAAATCAATAAAAGAGGGGAGTTGCTCTAGGAATACCCAGTCTTTTGGATTTTTTCTAGCAGTTTCATTGTGAATATTGATGGAAAACTGCTGTTGGAAATGTTGCCAATCGACTTCAAAGGCAGAGACTTCCTGATTCCAAACCGGAGCGAGTTGCGCTTGCTGTTCGGGAGGCTCTAATGGGTGCAGGATTAAGCTAGGCGTTGCATCTGGCTCGCTTGTGTTAGCTTGCGTTATGACAGGCATAGCTTCTTGTTCAGCGGTTTGCAGTACAAGGGGTTGGTAAGGTGTTGGCTCTGTTTCTAAAGAAAGAGTAGGGGGTACTGAGCGAGTCAGTTCGAGTGCTGTTTTAGGTTCTATGATATGTTCAGTGAGATTTTCAGAGGGTTGTAGCGCTTGTTCTGTTGATTGCTCATCCTCATCCTCATCATGATCAATAAATTCCTGATAGCTAGACCACGCTAAGGCTTGTTTATAAGCGTCATGGAGGACTTTAAAGCCTTCTGGATCATCATCAGGGCGGGTTTGTTTAAGCTTGCGAGCATAGGCCTGTTTGATCGCTTTTTGATCCGCATCGGCCGTTAATTCTAAAATTTCCCACCACATGTTCAAAACAACCGATCTTGTTCGATTTGATCAAGAAACGCGGTAAAGCGGCTTTGTGCCTCCGCTATTTCACTCGCATTTTGTTGTTCGAGTACGCTTTCAAACCAACGCAAAGCTTGCAGAATTTCTTCTCGTTCATGACCTAAACGTCCTTCATATAAACGCTCAGCCCGCACCAGTAAAGTCATATTCAATTCTTGGTCACGCGGATGAAATTTTAAAGCACTCAGCTTGGCTTTACTGGCCGCGATTTCTTGGGCGCTCACTTGCGTGGGGGAATTTAAAATCATTTTGTAGTGTTTTTCACCAGTGGAAATGACTTCGACATCAACTTCGAGTACGCCATTAATGTCATAGCTCAAACGCACGGTCACTCCTTCCTCGCCTTTACGGGCTTTAGGCAAACGTAGCTCGAGTTTGCCAAGGTTAATATTATTTTTAACTAAGCGATGCTCACCTTGGTAAAACTCTAGCAGCATCTGGGTTTGATAATCGCTGATGGTGTAATAAGCACTCACACGGCTGCAAGGAATGACGGTATTACGCTCAATAATCGGGCTAAACAAATGTCCTTGTGTACCTAAATGATCATTTTCATTATGTGTACCCACCCCCAGTGAATAGGGGCAGACATCGGTGAGCACCAAATCCTCTAAAGCGGCATCGCGTGCTTTTAAGCCCGCCTGAATTGCAGCGCCCATTGCGACGACTAAATCAGGGTCAAGATTGGCCGAAGGCATCCGTCGGAACATCTTTGCAATCAACGAGCGGAAATAGTGCATACGCGTTGCCCCTCCGACCAAAATAACCTCATCTAAGTCGGAAGGTTTTAATTTTGCATCACGCAGCGCAGTTTCAATCGGGCGCTGTAGGCGTTGCCAAAGCGGCTCGCTGAGTTTTAGAAATTCTTCTTTAGATAAATGGACGGCTTGCTTTTGCGCTTTAAGTAAGGGTTCAAGCTGCACAATATCAGCTTGATTGAGTTGGCGTTTGGCCTGCTCCATTTGTGCTCGCACTAATTGCAATTCATGAGGACTGAGGCTGTTTTTATGCGTATTAATTAAGCTGAGAAATTTGTTAACGAGAATTTCGGTGAAATCCTCACCCCCTAAAAAATTATCACCGGCAGAAGCATGCACTTCGAGCACACCTTCAAAATACTCCATAATCGACACATCAAAAGTTCCTCCCCCTAAATCGACGACCATAAACTGCGTGTGTTCAGGCTTTTCATGTAGACCATAAGCAATCGCTGCGGCGGTAGGTTCATTTACCAAGCGCTCGACTTTTAAACCGGCTAATTCACCCGCTAAAATCGTTGCTTGGCGTTGGGTATTATTGAAATAAGCCGGTACGCTGATGACCGCTTCGGTGATGGCTTCGCCTAAATAATTTTCAGCATCTTCTTTTAAGCTTTTTAAGATAAATGCGGATAGTTCAGGTGCGGAATAGGTTTTTTTGGCAAGGGTTAATTTGCGGTCAGTCCCCATATAGCGCTTAAATACCGCCGCCGTGGAATGGGGATGGGTTAGTAAGCGCTCTTGTGCTGCTTTGCCGACTAAAACTTTTCCATCTTGACTCAAATGCACTACCGATGGAGTCAGATATTCGTTAAGCCGATTGGGAATCAGCTCCACTTGACCCTGTTGCCAAATGGCCGCTGCACTATTCGTTGTGCCTAAATCAATTCCTATAATTTTCATCATTTCGCTCTATTTTTGGCCTAGAAGCTAATCGTACAACGCCAAGTTTGGCGAAACTACCACTTCAAGCCGAAGAGCTTTTCTTTTATTGCGAATAAGCGTCGTGAGGCAGTTGTACTGCGGCATTTAGGTCAATGCTTGGTAGAACTACCTTGCATTTAGAGTCCCCAAGCGATGTTTTGGCAACGAACCCCTGTAGTAGACATCGTTTCAAAACTGCCTTTGGCAATATTCGCCTTATACACAAAGCGTACTTGATCTAACCATTCTGCATCGGCGGTTTTCACAACCGCGATTAGGCTAGGGTCAGGTGTGCCTTGATACTCACAGGCTGAGTAGATAAGCTCATACCCTGTAGGCAGTTCAGGATAGGGCATGGTATCCAATACCTGCCAACGTGGGTCACTGTCCGTCGATTGAGCGGATTTTTTGCCTAAATAAAATAAACGCTGCGAGCCTTTGATAAGCACACCAAGGCTATAATCACAATTTGCAAGACAAGTGCCACCTTCTTCTTGCCAACCGTCTAGATAGGGTGGAATGGTCTTTGCAATCCAATGCTCGGCTGAGCTAGTGCTTGCTAAAAACAGTAAACTGAAAGCGAATAAGCTTAGGTTAATACGTCTCATCAATCGCTGATCCTCACTGAATGCTTATTAGTTGGACTCGGGTTTGGGCGATTGGTTTAGTTTGCTTGGATTGTTTAGGATTTACAAAAATGGTAGACCAAGCAAAGTAGGCTGTTTTAACTTTGCTTGACCTAAATGAACAGGGTAGTTTATTGAGCTGGTTTCTGGCTGATAATTTTCACCAACGTGTACTTAATACTTGAGCCATCAGCCGGTGGGTTCGCGATGGGTGTACTGCTGACTTCGATTTGATAATCAAAGCCTTCTTGATAATTGAAGCCCTCGATGGAGCTATAAAACAGTTCAGAGTTGCCATTGGGTTTGGTGACTTGCAGACATTTCATTGGCCCTACACCAACGCAATCTTGGTATTGACGGCCAATACTCCAAATTTCACTATTTGCAGCGGCTTGGGGGGGACTTGGTTCGGGCGTGTTGGGTGTTGGCGTATTGCAAGCATTTAGGGCTAAGGCGAGAAATAAACTGACTACGGTGATTTTCATGACCACTCCATGATTGAAGTAAAAGTGTCATCCTACTTGAACCCTGCTGAATTCAAAAAGCCTATTTTGCATTATTAATTAACCTGAGTTCGGGATAAGGAAAGGAAGCAGCCTTTTATGGGAGAATGTGAGTAACCACACACCACATTAACCACACCAAAGGCTGCTACACCATGCTAACACGATTGTTTTGTACGATTGACGATTTTTGTCAGAGCCTCCCCACTCAACAGAATTCCCCCTTCGTACCCCTAAAACACGGGCATCGCCGTCGTCGGTGTGGTCTGAGTGCAAGTGAAATCATGACGATTCTCGTGCATTATCATCAGGTAGGGTATCGTACTTTCAAGTGGTTCTATCAACGTTATGTGGCGGTTAACCTGAAGTCCCACTTCCCACAACTGCCTAGTTATCAACGCTTTATCGAGTTAATGCCGCGTGTTCTCATGCCTCTTACCCTCTTTATGCACCAGCGTTGTCAGCAGGGACGTGGGATCGCTTTCATCGATTCTACGCCCTTAAGAGTCTGTGAGAGTTTGCGCATTCCCCGTCATCGCACGTTTCGTCAAGAAGCTGGACGAGGTAAATCATCAACAGGGTGGTTTTATGGTTTCAAACTCCATCGGGTGGTGGATGACATGGGAAACATTCTGTCCTTTGCGATTACTTCCGGCAATACAGATGACCGCAAGCCTGTGCCAACTTTATTGAAACGTATCGTCGGCAAAGTCTTTGGTGATCGAGGATATATTTCTAAAGCACTGACTGAATCATTGGCAGAACAAGGGGTTGAATGGATTACTTCGCAGAAGAAAAACATGAAACCCATTGCGCGTGACACGTTTGATGCCCTGATGTTGCGTAAACGCAGCATTATCGAAACCATTCATGACCAGTTGAAGAACATTTCGCAGATTGAGCACACACGCCACCGCTCTCTCACGAACTACATGATGAATATCGTTGCTGGATTAGTGGCTTATTCTTATCAAGACAAGAAACCAGCACTGCATTTGAAAACATCAGCACTGGTACTCATTTGATATACTGGAGAAATTATCCCGAACTCAGGTTACCTAAGAAGCTCCCGCAAGGTCAAGGCGTGGACTGGGAGGTCGTGATCGTGGATGCCACGGACATTGAAATCGAACGCCCCCAAAAAAACAGCGCCGTTACTACAGTGGCAAACACAAAGCGCATACGCTCAAAGCCCAGATAGTCGTTCACTATTGCACCGGTCAAATCCTGAGTACGGCCTATGCAGCGGGAACCGTTCACGACTTCAAGCTCTTGAAGCGAACCCTGAAGACTTTACCGCGTCCGCCGTCGATGTGCTTGTTAGCAACTTTATCCTCCTATTTTGTTATATGCGAGTAATATGTATTTTTTTATCTCATCAAATTCTTCTTCTGATGATATAGTAAATTCAACGTCTCCCGTACCGTAATGCCCAATATTGCTCACATCTCTAAATGAATTGGGAGGACTCTCTATATCTGATGGCCTCAATTTTATAAAAATCTTGATATTCTTATTTTTTGCTTCAACGCAAATAATATTTTGTGACGCTTTATATGCTATGTAAAACTTTTTTGGAACTTCTTCTATAGCTAAATCTAAGCCTGTAACATATTCTCTTATAATATGAATTAATTCTTGAATCTTTTTTGATTTTCCGTTTAAGCGTTCTTCAAATGTGTATGTGGTTGTAGCCCTTACTAAGGCTGCTTTTTTTCCCGCTTCAACCATAACTGGATTTTTATTATTTTCTTTGGTTATAGATGGGATTGACTTTGTATTGTGAAAAACCTCTTCAAGATAAAAATTATTATTAGAGAATAAGCGGTATTTCCATAGTTCAATATTTGCACCCATTACTTGAACGGCATGTAAATCATATTTTTTATAATTTGGAGCAATGCATATGACTCTTACATCTGACCAATCTACATTTATTTTGTTACCTAATGATTTCTGTACAGCTATCTCAAAATCACCTTTGTGGTCTTGTATCCAATGTAGATAAAACAAACTTTGATTAATCAGTTCTGATGACTCAACTTTTTTATATTCTATAATCACAGGATTATCTTCTTCTGATAATGCAAGTGAATCAATTCTTCCGGCATGTTGAGTACCAGTAGAAAATTCTGAAGCTACAAATCTACAATTAAATACTGTTTGGAGATTGTTTTCTATTAACTTTTGAAGCTCTTTTTCTAATGCGAAATTCTTTTGTTCTATTGGTAATAGTTTGTTTTCTTTAATTTCAAATATTGGCAATGTGTGATTTCCTTTTTGTTGCTAACGTCTAACATGATGGACGCGGCGGGGAATAGATTTTGCGAAGTCGCGGGCTGTCACCGCGTCCGTCGTCGATGTAATCGTTATACTTTTATTTTCCATGTACTTCTATTTTCCATGTACTTCGATAATCTTTGATAAGAGCCCTAGTTCCTGCTCCCATAGACTTTTTGCCTATAGAGTAATTTTTACTTAATAATTTTCTTAATTCACTCGCTCTAGTTTTATCTTTATATGCATCTTGGTAGTATCGCATTTGAGGGGTAATCATATGTGAAATTAGTAAATGATATTTGCACTCTAACATCATTTCAATAAAAACAAAATTGACACTAACATCTTCTATATGTGAATCAATTTCTAAAGTAGGCTGAGATGAATATACTGATGAATGAGTACAATCTGACATCATTCCCCAAAAATGTTTAAATTCATCAATGCTTGGCGATTCGATTTTTTAAATACAGCATTAGATAAATAGAGGTCAATACCATTGATCCATTTATCAAATACTTCTGAAGTATTGTCAACGGAGCAAAATTTGGCAATAATTAATGATTCAAAGACATTTCGGATTAATGGCCTAGCTGAACCCCATAGGCCATGTCTGGTTAGGTGAAATGCGGAAGCAAGACTTATCATTGATTTATGAAAGCATGGCATGACAATATCATTGACTGGACTTATCTGTGCCCCAATAGAACAATAAACCAACCATAAATAATGCGAAGCTAGCTCATATTGAAGATCAAAGCATTCTGATATTCTTTTTATTTCTGTTTCAAATTTCGACTCTATAAATTTATTGCTTTTAATTAAAGAGCCATTAAATATTTCTGAAAATTTTGATCCTGCTGTACGATATGATAGTTGACCAGCTTCAGATTCAGGAGGTTTTTCCTTCTTTTCTTCAAATATATCTCTTTGGGGATAAAGAATCCTAGGTTCATCCCTTTTTTTGCTGCGATATGGATTTTTGTTCGTGGTCATGGATTAATGGTATAACAGTTTATTAGGTGACATTCCGAAATATCAGAATAAGCTGCCTATGCTCAATCGGTGAACACACGCTAGCTATTTGGTTCGTCAAAAATTCCGCATAATCTAAAAAACGAAGCCGCCCCTGCTTTTTGGCGAGACTTTATATAGTCTGGGATTAGCATAGACAATACATCCACACTTTAACAATACAGATGATCGATAAATATACAGCAACTAACTTAAACCTCACAAGCGCTTATCCTCAAGGATTATGAGTACAAACACCAATCTAAACCATCATAATGGCCTAAAACCAAAGCCAGCTAATACGGTATCAAGATTTTTTGCCGATTTGTTAATGCACGAGCCTCTTGTTGTTTGCCATAATCGGCATCCATCCTCGGTTATCAAATTTTAAGCTCATGTTGAAATTCAAACATCTATTGTCTGCCCTGTGTTTATTCAGCCTCAGTCTGCCCGCTGCCGCGATGACGCCTTATGTGGGGATTAATACCAATGAAGCGGTACATTTTGACGCAAGCCTGCCTTTCGCGGATGTGTTTCGTACTGCTGAGCCTTTCCGTGAGAATAAAGAATTCACTAAAGGCAATATCAGTTATGACGCAAATGGCTGGGTAAGTAACCTTAATGGCGGGCAAGCGGGGACTTGGTTTTTACGTTGGATACCGGCTGCTGCTTTGCCACAAGGTAATTACACTGTGAGTTATGAAGGTAGCGGCAAAATCAGCTATCGTGAAAGTGCTACACCCGTTTCTCAAGCACCCGGGCGAGATATTATTAGCCTCAAACCCAATGCTGACGGTGAAATTTCAGCAGGCTTAGTGATTGAACAGAGCGATCCTAAAAACCCGATTCGTAATATTCGAATCACGATGCCTGGTGGGATTTGTGAAAATAATCCTTATCAGCGCGTCAATGCGGGTGGTCAATGTGGTGGCGGTCAATATATCGCGTTTGCAGAGGCAGGCTCTAAAGTGTTGTTTAACCCTGATTATCTAAATTTCATGAAGCAATTCCGCACGATTCGCTTTATGAATATGTCAGGCATCACCCGCAATGAATTACAGGCTTGGGCGCGTCGTCCTCATCTGCAAGAAGCCACTTGGGGCGGACGTGAGGGCGAACGGGGTGTACCGTTAGAAGTCATGGTACAGCTTGCGAATACCTTAAATGCCAATGCTTGGTTTAATTTACCGCATCGGGCAGATGATGATTTTGTTCGCCAATATGCCCAATATGTTAGTAGCAATCTCCGTCCTAATCTAAAGGCTTATGTGGAATACACCAATGAAGCTTGGAATAGCGTCTTCTCTCAAGCGCAATATGTGATCAAGATGGGGCAACAAGCTCGTTTAGATTCTGTCCCCTTGAATGCCGGACTCAAATATTATAGCCAACGCAGTAAGGAAATCTTTGCAATTTGGGAACAAGTGTTTGGGAATCGCCAGCGTTTAGTTCGTGTCTTGGGTGGTTGGGCAGGTAATCCAGCCACGACTCCAGTGATTTTAAAAGCCGCAGATGTCTATAAATCAACGGACTTGTTTGCTATCGCCCCTTATTTCTATGCCGATCAAAACTCACTCATGCAAGCTAATAGCGTGGATGATATTTTTTCACTGGTCAATGGCAATCAAACTTATTCCGTTAAACAAACCTTGCGCTTGATTGATCAACACATGATGCTACTTGAACCTTATGGCGTGAGTTTAGGTGCTTATGAAGGTGGTCAGCATTTAGTGCACTATGGAACTAAATCCAAGAAAGATCATCCTAATCCCATTCTGATTGAAGCCAACCGCGATCCACGCATGGAAACGGCTTATATTGAATTGCTCGATGGCTTCCGTAAAGCGGGAGGGAAATTGTTTATGGCCTTTTCCTCACCACGAGCGAATGCATTTTATGGTTGCTGGGGTATTAAGGAATACATTACCCAACCCAGCTCAGAAACACCTAAGTTTCGAGCATTGACACGCTTTTAAAGAGCGTTTTGCATAGCTTTAAGCCTAGGTTAGGCTAGTAAACATAAGAATAACGAGGTTCGGATAAGGATAATAAATGAATGGCTAACTACTACACACCTGAATCCCAGCCAGTACAAACATGGGATTATACGCTCAATAATGGAACAGTTGCCGCCTTGCAAGAACAACTGCCGCCAACCGATATGTTATCAGCGCCCTTTTTAATCGGTAATGTGGGCGCTCCCTTTGTTATTGGCTTAGCCGTAGGCTTTTTTGCAAAAAAGGTTCTAAAAATTGCTTTGTTTTTAGCGGGTGGGACGATTGTGCTGTTATTTATTAGCGAATATTACGGCTTGGCCAAAGTTTCTGATCTGCAATTGCAATCGGCTGCCGATGCTGCAACCGGACTGGCGCAACAATCAGGCGGCTTTTTAATGGATCGCCTATCACAAATTACCAGTAAAGGGGTTAGTGCAGTGGCGGGTTTTGCCGTAGGCCTAAAATTCGGCTAAGCCTGCACAATGGTTGTTTAAGAACGTCGTCTTAGCCAGCCAGTTAAGCTAAGACGCTCGTGTTGAGTGGGCAAAACCTCATGCTCAAAACGCTCACTTAAGAATAAAACTAATTTGCCCGGCTCGGGCGCAATATCAAGCGTTTGATCATCCAAATAAAGTCGCAGCTCACCCCCATCTGCAGGCTGCCACGCTTGATTCAAATATAAAATCACCGTAATCAGGCGCGCCGAGCCACCACGAAAATTATCAATATGCTTACGATAAAAGCCACCTGCTGGATAAAGGGTAAAATGTAATTCGGCTTCCACTAAACTGAGAAAGAGCGTTTGATTAAGCGCTAGACGCAGCTCGGTTAGCCAGTTTAAAAACTCTCCCACCGCCCCCGTTTCGTGATCCTCTAACCACAAAACTGCATCACGCCGAATCTCAGTCTGTACAATTTTATTACTACCCTGCCCGACCGCCGCTGGCTTAAAATTGCCTGCCACATACTGATTTAAAGCCTGTGTTCGTAGCTGCAAAACTTGTTCAGGATTTAAAAATTCAGGGATAACGACCCAAGCTTGGGTCGCTAGCGCCTCAATAAGAGCAGTTTGATCCTTAAGCACAAACAGCCTCTACAAGCTCAGTTTCCTGAGTTGTTTCATTCTCTTCCTGCACTTCTAAGCGAATGCGCCGCATTGCAGGTAATAAACTCACAAATATTTTCAGTAAATGAGGATCAAGATGCCGCCCCCCCATTTCTCGCATTAAACTGAGTGCCTCTTCTTCCGGCATAGCTTTTTTATACACCCGCTCATGCACCAAAGCATCATAAATATCCACAATGGTTGTGATCCGTGCACTGATAGGAATCGCTTCTCCCACTAAACCGCGTGGATAACCTGTACCATCCCAGCGTTCATGATGATTTAAAGCAATATCAGCTGCCATATTCAAGATCGGAATTTTAGTCCCGCGTAACATAGCCGCCCCGATTTCAGTGTGCTTTTTCATTACATTAAATTCTTCATCATTCAACACACCACTTTTACGCAAAATCCGATCAGGAATACCGATTTTACCAATATCATGCATCGGTGCAGCCACTCGAATCGTATCAATGTCCTCTGCATTCCAACCCAAAGCTTTAGCCATCACCGCCGCATATAAACCAATACGGCGTACATGCGCCCCCGTTTCTTCATCACGTAAACTAGTCAGGCTCACTAATTTAATCGCAATTTCCTCTTCACGCTTACGGATTTCTAAAGTACGGCGTTTCACCTCAGATTCCAGCATTTCTTGAGTTAGCAAGCTGTTACGAACTTGTTGGAGGCGTGAGAGATCTTGAGTATATTTCTCTCCCAATTGTTGTAGTAACAAAATCGCCTGCCCGTCTAACCACATGACACAAGCTTCTAAGGGAAGCTCATGTTCTAATTCATCAATTTCAATCCATACGCCGGAAGATAAAGGTTTAGATGACTTAGACTGCCAATGCTGTTCGGCATCTTCTATAAAACAACTTAAATAAGGAAAAGCTTCAACAAGATTATAACTGCCGGAATCAGATTGCTTGATTAGGAAAAAAACTAGCCAATCCGGCATCGGGGAGCAGGGTTTAAAATAACCACTCTGCTCACGGACAAAGACAATAAGATTAATATTTTTATAAATGTTAGATAAAAAATTGTCCATCTGTTAAGCCTCAGATTTTGCTGGAACTAATTGACGTGCAAGCCCCATGAACACTTCTTCTACGCCCTGATCTAATTTTGCACTCGTCTCAATCACTGGATAACCTAGTTGCGCTAGTATACGGATATGCTCATGACCAATCAGCCATTGATCCTTCAAATCGCTTTTATTTAAAGCAAATACGGCAGGTACTTCACCTAGCTCGGTTTTTATCCGCTCATGTAAGGCAAGAGCAACCGTAAAAGAGTTTTGCCGAGTTCCGTCAATGACGACAATATAACCCGACAAACCGCGCAGATGCGCTGAACGAATCTGGGTAAAGTCATCCTCCCCTGCTAGATCCCAAACCATCAAAGAGAGCAGTGTATTATTCACAGTGACTTGTTTTTTATCAATTTTCACCCCAACCGTCGTGAGGTATTTTTCACTGAATAGTTGATTCACATAGCGTTGAATTAAACTGGTTTTTCCAACCGAAAATGCCCCCAACAAACATATTTTTTTCTGTAACACCATGACACCTATTTGCTATGGTTCTTTTTTTAAAATAAATCGACTTGGTAACGGATGCTACGCTCATCTCTAAGCCCTGTATCTGGCTTAGTAACCGCGATAACGGCTGCTGGCACACCTTGCTCAAGCAAATAATCACGCATCGCTAAAGCTCGCTCTTTGGCCAAACGGCCATTGGTCATTTCAGTGCCGGTTTCATCAGTCGATCCACTGATAGAAACTTGTGGCATTTTTCCAGCCAAGCGGGCAGTTTCAAGTAGCTTTAAAATGAGTGGTAGCAGTTGCTGACTATGGGCTTCTGCTTCATTCACCACACTGCTACCTGAATTAAAATAAAAGCGGAGTGCCTCTATTTTTGTAATTAATGTACGTAACTGCTGATCCAATTGGGCGGCACGGGTATCCTCTACAGTAAACTCACTAAGATCGACCGCATTAATCCCTGCAATTAAAGGCCATGACTGCTGCAATTTTTGTTGCCAAGGCAAATCACTGTGACCAATAAGTTTTAAGGTAGTTGCATTTAAAGTCATCTGTACTTCAGGGGGAGGCTGTAAAATTTGCTTAGCCCGCCCCAAAACAAACTCAGGATCCATTGCAAGATAAGGCTTCGTCGTTACTTTCAAGGATGAATCTAAAGACTGTAAGGGCTGAATCACTGTTAAAGGATCTCGTGCTTGTGGATCTTTCAAGACCTCAAACTGATAGCCATCCTGTACTCGCTCAAATCCCACTACCACCAGCCCCGGCTCAGAACTTAGAGCAGTTAAAGCTTGTTGTGCAAGACCTTGCTGTTGATAATATTGATAAAACCACCAAGCACCTGCTCCAACAAAGGTTAGTAAGGCTAAAATAGCCAACCAAGGAAAGCGTTTTTTAAGGCGTAATTGAGTTTTTAAGCAGCGCTCTAATGCTGGCTGTGTATTCTTAAACGCTTGAGCATCGCCCTGAAAGTTTTTGAGCAAATAAAGAAATTGACGATGAATTTGTTCATTCACTTCGCCTAACAGTCTATTTAACTCTGCTGGTGGATTGCCACGCACAACGGCCGCAACGATAGCATAAGGGCCTTGATTGAAAAGTACTGTTAATTCATCCAGTTGTAGGGTTTTTAAAGAAGTATCACTGGTAACATTAAACGAATCTTTAATAAAGTCTTGAATCGCTGTCATCATACTTGAGATGAGTTCAGGATCTTTAGTAATGGCTTGGGGGGATACCACATGCTGCAACAATAAGCCTGTCTCTCGATGGATCAAAAACACCTGTTCTACCTGATAGACCAGTGTTTTTAATAAGACGACTTCTGAATAACTACGTCCGGTACGCCAAGCATCAAAGCGCCAAGCTAAGGAGCGCACCGAAAGGCTTTGCTCTAATAGATAATTAAAGGTATCGAGCGCTTGATGCAGTACCTCTTGAATGGATTTGCGAATCGCAGGCCCCATCACTGGATAAAGTGCATTGGCTAAACGATTTGGATTAATTTCAACCGATTGACTCACTGCAGATTCAATCGTGGTTGAAAGTGCATCTGTCAAGGAGTCATCCTGCTGAGCGCGTAAGGTTAAGGCTTCGGAAATAATATCAGCCACATGGAGGCTGTAGCGTTCACGGTTTAAGAGCTGTTGGCGTAGATCACAGAAAATTTGATAATCTGCACCTAATAATAAAACACGTAACTGCTCTAAAGCATCGAGAGACTCTAACGACTCTGATGCTTGTTGAGCTAGGCTAGGGGGTTTTGCTTGCTGAGGAGCTGGCTCATTACTCAGCTCCTCTGCTGAGAATATCGCGCTGATACTTATAGAGCCTCAACCTTTTCTACATCAAATAATTGCTTGGCCATCCCATTGAGAATAGCCGCAACCGCTTTACGATCCGCTTTTTCATGGCGTAATTGTTCAGCTGTTTCATGGAGTTGCCTAATTAAATCCTTATGTGAGGCTTCTAGCTGCTGATCTAATTTAGTGACCTCTGTTGTCATACGCTTAGCAAGTTCATCTAAGAAACGCTCATTTTTTTCTAGACGATGACGAGCGCCTTGGTGTTCTTCACGACGCGCTTTAGCCTCTTCAATGAGTAAATCCTTGACTAATCTAAGATCATTTTGCAATGCGTCTAACTTTCTTTGAGTGTCTTCCGCTAAAGCATTAATGGAAACACGAACAAAACGCTCTAAACTAGCATTTTTACGCTCTAAATCACGGAGTTGTTCACCAAATAAAATATTACGAATCATATCGAGATTTTTATCGGGCACGGTATCGCGACGCATAGCGTTCACTAATAACTCAGGGGACGCAACTATTTCAGGCGCAGCTTCTGGAGCAAGAGTATCTGGGGTTTGCATATCAATTGTGCTCTTTTTTTGCTTAATCACCAAAGAATCAAGCCAAGCCAAGATCATGGCTTAACTAATACAGCTAACTATTTTTATTATTACTAGTTTAGTATGCATCTGAAGTAGTTTAACACCATGCTATTTAATTAAACAGTATTTTCAGATAGAAGGGGAACTGATCATTATTCAACACAAACAGCCCCTGTAGCATAATAGATGCGGGCGCTATTTTTCAAGTTTAATTCAAGTTAAACGCGCAGTATTTTGATTTTTAAGTCTATTTTTTAAGGTCTATTGACCCAAGTTGCTTATGGATGGAGTTAGTAAATATTATTTTTTTATCGGTAGATCAAAAACGCTAAGCGACTGACTAAACTGCCGAGAAGCCTCCGCCCTGACAACTTGTCAGAGCAGGAGGAAAACACACACATTTGAGAGAGAGAAATTGATAGAGAAAAACGGATTAAGCGCCCTTCGGCTGTGCGTAAGCACCGGCTGGATGGTCGTTTGGATCCATGGCTCCGGTCATAATCGCAACACCTTCAGACATAGTATGTGTATCTGGCTTAATCACAGCATGGCGTTTGCCTAAACGGTGCACATGAATACGATCCGAGACTTCCCACACATGCGGCATATTATGGCTAATCAATACCACGGGCATTCCACGGTCACGCACATCTTTAATCAAATCTAAGACCCGCCGCGATTCTTTTACACCTAAGGCAGCCGTTGGTTCATCCATGATCACGACTTTACTCCCAAAGGCTGCTGCACGAGCGACTGCCACTGCTTGACGCTGCCCGCCTGATAGCGTTTCTACCGGTTGATTAATCGTCTGAATGGTTAATAAACCCAGTTCAGACAATTTATCCCGAGCAATGCGCTGCATTTCTTTGTGATCAAGCATATGTAACCACTTGCCTAAAAACCCCGGCTTACGTAGTTCTCTGCCCAAAAACAAATTATCTGCAATATTCAACGAAGGTGAAACGGCTAAGTTTTGGTAGACGGTTTCAATCCCTGCCGAGCGCCCATCCATTGGGTTTTTAAAGCTTGTCAGTTGCCCATCAAGGAAAACCTGACCGCTATCCGGTGGTGCTGCTCCTGTCAAGGCTTTAATCAGTGAGGATTTACCTGCACCATTATCGCCGATGACCGCTAAGACCTCACCCGGATATAAATCAAAGTCGGAATGATCCAAGGCAGTAACCCGACCATAGCGCTTAACTAAATTCCGCCCCATTAAGATGGGTTCAAGTTTTTTTGCCTCAGCCATGTTTATACCCTCCGAATCCACTGGTCAGTGGCTACTGCTAAGATAATTAACAGACCGATAGCAAACTGTTGCCAAAGGACATCCACTCCCGCAAGGGCTAAACCATTTTGGAAAATACCGACCACTAAGGCGCCAATCAAAGTTCCAAAAATTGCACCTCGCCCACCAAACAAACTCGTCCCACCGATAACGACTGCCGTAATACTATCCAGATTAGCCGTCTGCCCTGCTTGTGGGCTAATCGAACCGACCCGTCCAATCAAAGTCCAAGCGGCTAAGGCACAAATCACCCCTGCAACGATATAGACCGACAGTAAGACTTTGTTAGTATCAATCCCCGCTAACTGTGCAGCTTGCGGATCATCACCCGTGGCGTAGACATGTCGCCCCCAAGGTGTGTGATTCAATGCAAACCACATGCCTATAAACAAGAGCAGCAAAGTAATCGTACCGATGGTAAAACGCGCTCCTCCCCATACTTCAAAGGAAATCCCCATAAACTGTAAGAGCGAAGCTTGCTCAGCAATATCCTGTGAGCGAATGGTTTCACTTTGCGAATACCAGAGGTTAATGGCAAAAAAGATACTCCAAGTACCTAAAGTTGTAATGAAGGGGGGTAAACGCAAGCGGGTTATCAAGAAGCCATTGATAGCACCGCATAAAGCCCCAACAATAAAACCAAGCATAATGGCAATGCCAGAAGGCAAGCCCATCTCAATGGCAGTACGCCCCATCACCACGGAACATAAGACCATTACCGCGCCGACCGACAGATCAATCCCTGCCGTTAGAATCACGAGGGTTTGTGCAACCCCAATGATCCCAATAATCGTGACCTGCTGTAGTACTAGCGACAAGTTGAAAGGAGCGAGAAATTTCTCGCCCACAATCACATAGAAGGCTAGGATCGCCAACAGTAGAACAAACATCGGTGCTGCTGTCGGATAGTTATGTAGGAAGCGCTGTAAACGCTCACCTAAACTTAGCTTGTCAACCTCAAATGAGGCAACTGTGCCGCCTGCTTTGGCAGCAACTGCTTCAAAATCATCTGTTGCCATCCCTGACCCTCCTTAGATCATTGATAAAGGCTTACTGTTATTCAGCTTAGCCCCAGCACTTTTTCAAACCCTCTTCTGAGGTGATTGAGGTAACGCCATTGGCAGGTTTATCAGTAATCAATTCAACCCCAGTATTCATGAAGTCTAGGCCTTCACTGTTTTGTGGTTTAGCACCCGATTTAGCAAACTCAGCAACCGCTTCAATGCCTTTAGAAGCCATTAATAATGGGAACTGCATAGAAGTCGCACCAATCACGCCATCTTTTACGTTTTTCACGCCGGGGCAGCCACCATCCACGGAAACGATTAAGACATCCTTTTCTTTACCCACGGCTTTCAAAGCTTCATAAGCACCGGCAGCAGCAGGTTCATTGATGGTATAAACCACATTCACGCCCGCATCTTTCTGCATCAGGTTTTCCATTGCCTTACGGCCACCTTCTTCAGAACCTTGGGTCACATCATTGCCGACGATACGCTTATCATCTTCATCACCCATTTTCTTTGGATCTTTCAGATCAATGCCAAAACCTTTCAAGAAACCTTGATCACGGGCAACGTCAACCGAGATTTGATTAACATTCAGATCCAACAGAGCGATTTTTGCATCCTTGGCTTTATCACCTAAAGTAGCCGCCGTCCATTGACCAATCAGCTCACCGGCTTTGAAGTTGTCAGTCGCAAAGGTCGCATCGGCTGCATTGGCTGGATCTAGGGGGGTATCTAAAGCAATGACTAAAATACCTGCTTTGCGAGCCTTTTCTACCGCTGGCACAATCGCTTTAGAATCACTTGGGGTAATCAGAATCCCTTTAGCGCCCGCTGCAATTAGGTTTTCAATGGCTTGAACTTGAGTATCGTTATCGCCATCAACCTTGCCTGCGAAGCTTTGTAAGGTCATGCCTAATTCTTTAGCTTTTGCTTCAGCACCCTCTTTCATTTTTACGAAGAAGGGATTGGTATTGGTTTTGGTAATTAAACCAACAATTACACCCTCTGCATGGCTGACTGCAGGTACTAACAGGCTTAAAGATAAAGCGATAGCAATAGAAGTTTTCTTAAACATGGTACATCTCCTCCAAATGTTTCAAATAACCAGACTGGTTCATTAGTAGCGGCATTTTCACCTCTGCTGTTACTCATGCTGCTTGGTAAAAAGCTTAATCCGCTCTGAAACGCCTGTCAATAAATAATTCAATTTGATTTATTAATAGATGCAGACTACTCTTAGTACTGCATGCGGCGTTGTACAGCTTATAATCAGCATTTTTCTAAAAAGTCAGAGCTACTGTTAGAGGAGAAACTTGTGAAACTGAAACAAACCAGTGGAGGCAGCAATTTATCTGGTATTGCGCAGTACAATGAACGCTTAATTCTGCAACTCATTCGTCGCTCTGGCAGCCTTACTAAAGCCGAAATTTCCCGCCTTACTCAACTCAGCGCACAAACGGCCTCTGTCATTATCAATCGACTGTTAGATGATGAATTATTATATAAACAAGAACGGCGTTATGAGATCGGCAAAGTCGGTCAACCTGCGATCCCCATAGCCTTGAATCCAGAGGGTGCTTATTCGATTGGGGTTAAAATTGGGCGGCGGGGAGTAGACTTAGTGCTGATTAATTTCACGGGCGTGATTTTGCAACGCATTAATCACATCTATGACTACCCTGATCCTGATTTTATTTTTCCCACGATTAAACAAGGGATTAGCGATTTAATTGCCACCCTTAGCCCTGTACAGCATCGACGTCTATTAGGCATTGGAATCGCTGCCCCCTATGGTCTAGGTGGTTGGCAACAAGAGGCTGATATTCCAAGTTCAATCACTGAGCATTGGAATAGTTTAGACATCAAAGAAGCTGTTCAAGCTCATCAGCCCTATCCGGTTTGGCTCGTCAATGATGCCACCGCTGCTTGTATTGCTTCACTGGAGTTTGGTAATCCAGAACGCTTCAATAATTATTTGCATATTTTTGTCGGCACTTTTATTGGTGGTGGCATTATTATGAACCGTACTTTGTATTTGGGGAGCTTTAATAATGCAGGGGCAATTGGCTCGATGCCTTTACCGAGTAGCTATGCCCATACTGAAGCCAATGGCTCAACCGTACAGCTCATCAATTGTGCATCGCGCTATTTATTAAACAATACCTTTGAAGCTCATCAACTGGATCCTAATTTAGAAGTGGAATTACTCGCTGAGGATGAGGCTGCGAATAATTCTTTAAGTCGTGATATTTTTCAAGCCTGGGCGCAACAAGCAGCCGCAGCGATTGCTTATGCTGTTGTGGCCTCAGCCAGTTTAATTGATTTTGAAGGCGTGATTATTGATGGCTTATTACCACCACGGCTGACTAAACATCTTACGGATACTGTGCAAACTGAAATGGAAAAACTAGACATCGAAGGCTTAATTCTACCCAAACTCTCGGCAGGCACGATTGGCAATGATGCCCGTGCTTTAGGCGGTGCATTCTTACCGTTTTACACTAACTTTGCCCCTGACCGGAGTATTTTAATTAGTAGTGAGGATAATATTTTTCAGGCGTTTTGATAATCCCTTAAAGCAAAGTCATTTCAACCTGAAGCTTTTACTTGGTATTATCTAAATCAAACCTTGGTTTGTTTTATGTTTATTTTTTGATTTCACTTTTTTTAACCCCTATACATCAATGCACCAACTGAATAGTAGCGGATAATTGAGTAGTGGGCATGGGAGAACGAACCAGCGTTTGGCGTTTTTGCCGTTGATAACGCGCATGTAAATTCGCAGGTAAAGCCAAGCTAGCTAGGAAAATAGCCAGCCCTATCCATTTTTGATTATCCGTTAAAGCCCAATCCCCCCAACGGAACGGGATATAGCAATACAAAACCACTAAATGGAAGGCAAAGACTTGCAAGGAATGTTGACCTAAAAAGCCTAACCATCGCCCCAATAATGATAAGGGCTGAAAGATTTTATACTGGTGATGTAAGTGAATGAAACCTGCGATCACATAAACAAAGGCTAGAAAATTAACTAAGCGCAACCAGCCAATATTATCGCGAGCAATATGTGGATACTCCACTAACCATACGCCACCCAAGAAACTCATCGGCTTCAAATAGCCATGCCGCAATAAAAATAAGAAAATAATTACACTTAGCGCCATCAAAAATAGCGGCTTATTTATTGTTCCTAGCTTCCTTTGTTGAGTGAAGCGTAAAAACCCCGCTACCATGCCTAAAACAAAAATCAGCTGCCAAGCCAGATAATCAAAAGCCCCCACTCGTACTAAAAGCATTGGAGGTAAAGCTTGTAAAAGCCAATGCCAAGCACCTTGATGGGCAAAAACCCAAAGTAAAATGCTGCCCGCTAATACACTAGCCACGCCGAGACGTTTAAACCTCAGCATGAGTCTTAAAGCAAGCGGTGCGCCTAGCATTAATAATACATACATCGGCAGAATATCCAACATCGGGGGCTGATACACCAATACCAGCGCCGATAACAACGCCGCAAGAGGTTCAAGCTCCATTTCGGTCGCAAAGCTTTGCCAACTTGCACCCACCAACACGCTCAGTAGGGTAAAAACAAAAACTGCCCCAACAACGGCTAAATGATAGCCATAGATCACTGCCGCACGTTGCCAAACTTTTTGCTCAAGTAACCAGCCTCCTTGTGTTTGATAACGGCTATAGACCAAAGCAACCAGCATACCGGATAAAAAAACAAAGCCTTCAGCCGCACTGAGATAACCTGCAAACTCATATAAATGCTGAAAAACCGGCTCACCAAAATGATCGGCAGCCATAATGAGTAGCATGATGCCACGCAAAATATCTAAAGAATAATCACGGTTCATAGCTAGTAAAATTATTAGACCTAATTAGCAAACTCATCAAACGGCTTGGCCTTGGGAAAGCTCATTATAGCCGTAAATGATGCACTGCACAAAAGTATCTGTTGTATAGGATTTACAAGTCCTTTACAATCCACTCGCCTGATTTTAGGGGTATCCATTAACGGGTCATCGCCACTTCAAACTGCCAATAAATGATGAAAACTTTTTCGAATCAGTGGTTTGTCGCTCAAGCCTGCATTATTCTTAGCTTATTGCTCATAGAGCCGGTATTTGCTGAGGAAGGTTGTTATGCATTTGTAAACAAGCTTGCTCAACAAAAAGCCCAAACCGCTTATACCCCAACCCCCATGCTGCAAGTCGATACCGGACGGATCAGCTATGACCACTATCAACGCATTCGGTTTCGTAGTGAACACAGTTATTGGCGTAAAGAAAACTTACCCTTCCAGTTAGAATTTATGCACCCCGGCATGCATTTCATTCGCCCTGTACAGTTGTATAGTTGGGAACAAGGGCAAGCTTTGCCGATTCAGTTTTCGGGTCAGTATTTTGATTACAGCGCCGTTAAATCACTGAATATTGAACAAGATGAAGCTCGTATGGGCTTTACAGGATTTCGTATTCTCTCGAAACTCGGGCGTACTGGTAAAAATAGCCCCATGAATGAAACTTTGGTGTTTCAAGGGGCTAGCTATTTCCGAGGTTTAGGCCAAGATCAATACTATGGTTTGTCGGCACGTGGTTTAGCCATTAATACCTCATTGGAGGGTCAAGAAGAGTTTCCTGATTACACTCAATTTTGGATTGAAAAACCCACTACTCAGGCTCAGCAATTAGTATTTTGCGCTTTATTAGAAAGTGCTTCATTAACAGCGGCTAGCCGTTTTGTGTTAACACCCGACCAAGCCACCGAACTTGAAGTCGAAACTCAAATCTATCCACGGCTAGGCAGTAATAGCTCTATTGAAATTGGGGTTGCACCCTTGACGAGTATGTTTTTTCACGGCGAAAACTCGACGCAACATTATGGCGATTATCGCCCTGAAGTCCATGACTCAGATGGCTTACTCATTCAACAAGGTAATGATTGGCAGTGGCAGGCTTTAAGCGAAGTCCCTTATTTCAATCTACAAACTACCCCCGTTGCACAATTGTCTGGCTTTGGCTTAATGCAACGTGATCGAGCATTTGAGCATTATCAAGATTTAGAAGCTCATTATCATCAACGTCCGAGTGTTTGGGTTGAGCCTTTAAATGATTGGGGCGCTGGTGCGATCCGCTTATTACGTCTGCATACCCGCTCTGACATCATTGATAATGTAGTGGCCTATTGGACTGTGCCAAAGGGTAATGTCCCACAGCATTTAAAGTATCGACTATCTTGGCGCTCAAACGACCCCATTCAACATAGTTTAGGTAAAGTCGTCGCTACTCGTGCGACCAATCGTGCGGTGGATGGTTTACCAGCCCATCAAGGCCGGATTCGCTTTATTGTTGATTTTAATCAACTGCCTACATTCAAGGGTTTGCCTAAAGTCATGGTTGGAGTTGATGGCGCTGCTGATACTAAGCCGGTGGTCATTCAGGCTAATCCACATATTCAAGGTTGGCGAGTGATTTCGCAGATTTTCCCCAAAACCTGCGAGCGCCCGATTTTTTTTAGCCTGCAGTTGACGGACGGACGCAACCCTCTAACAGAAAGATGGTCATATCCCATTCCTAGCGATTTGTGCACTGCACAGTCCAGCGTTAATTAGAAATAATGGCATGAAACTTGCCAAACTAAACATGCATTAATCATTGTAGTCCCGTAACAACAGAACAAAAGACGAAGGAAAACCAATGAGTTTCTCAAATAAACGAGCGAATTCCCAAACATTGTCTACTAAAGATCCTTGGGCTTTAGCACGGCGGCGAGTACATAGTTACTTAAGCTTGCAACGCTTCTCGGAAATGACTTGTGAGCAAATTTTACAGCAAACCACCCAACAATTACCGAGCCAGCCGCCTAAAACAGAAGCGGAGCAAATTCAAGTATTTCTACAAACTGCCCAAAAAATCGCACAATTAACCCCGAATGAGGCTCGAGTTGCCTATTGGACGGCGCGTACTACAGGACCTCGGCTTGAGCGAAGCAGTATTAAGGTGGCTCCCTTGCAAGCGATTTCGCTGCGCTTGACAGCAAGACAAGCGGCTGTTGGTCGTGCTTAGTCCTGCTGGAATGAATCAACATCCTCAGCCAAATACTTGGCGTAGCGCCGCTATTGGGCGGCGTAGTTTCTTTTTCATGGTGATTATCAGCCTCAGCCTCTTAGCCAGCTACGGCTTGGGGGCACATCTCCCGCCGAGCCTGCCTTGGGTTTGGCAAGCTTTAGTCATCGTACCGTTTGGTATCTTGTTTTTCTGGCTGACGCTCGGCTTTATGACCGCAGTAACGGGGCTTTGGGTGATGGTAGGCGGTGATCCTTATCGAATTATGCCCCCACCTAATACCGCGCGACCGCAATTAACGACCAAACAAACGACCGCGATCCTCTTACCCATTTACAATGAAGACATCGCTTATGTTTATGCCGGTCTAAAAAGTATTTATCAATCCTTAGAACAGACCGGACAATTAGCCCATTTTGAATTTTATATTCTATCTGATTCAGATGATGCCAGTAATTGGCTGCGTGAAGAGTCGGCTTGGGCTGCCCTCTGCCGTGACTTAGGCTCGACTGAGCGCATACATTATCGCCGCCGCAAGCATCGCACCAAAAAGAAAAGTGGGAATGTGATGGACTTTTGCCGTCGTTGGGGCAAACATCACCCGTCATTAAGC
>JBJOOT010000021.1:0-27933 GCA_046051185.1 Pseudomonadota bacterium
CGTCGCTAAATCGGCAGCAACCTTTTCTGCCCCACCTGGCATACCTAAATCGCCAATCACAATCGCAATCTTTTTCATGCAGACCTCCATTGATAAGCAGTCATTAAATTTGTTGATGGTGCTTCCAATAGATTAGCTTTCAAAACTACGAATAAATAAGCAAACCAAATAAACATTTTTTCATTCAAGGTCAAAGTAAATTGACCTGCTACTGCAATTAGTAGTAAAGAAATTATTAACAAGCGCTGCTCAGCAGGGACACGCCAACCCTGTAATAGAACGGCTAAAATGACTGCTAAATAAAATAATAGCCCGATAATCCCCTGCTCCACCATAATCGAGATATAACTATTATGAGCAGTATAATCAATATTATATTTATTAATTACTCGTCTAAATGAACTAAGTCCATTACCAAAAATTGGAGCTTCATTAATTTCTAACCATGCTCTTGACCAAGTAATACTACGTGAGCTTAAAGTTCCTTGACTCAATTCAGTACCTGAGGAGAACAAACGATCTAAAGTTTTCTCTGGAACTAGGCTAGTTATTCCTATAACAGCAATAATAAAAAAGCCAAGAACTAGTAATTTCCAAACAAAACGCGCTCGCCATAACCAAGGAATTACTCCTACAAAACCTAATAAAGCAGCAATAAATCCCGTTCTTGAACCGGTAATAAAAATTCCATATAAGGCTAGAGGTATATAAATCAGACTTAAACTACGCAATAACCATGACTTAGTAATAAGTAATAAATACCAAGCCATCGGTAAGCCTAAAGCAAGTTGCAATGAGGTTTCATTTGCATCAAAACCTTTGATTTCATGACGAATAGTGGTACTAGTTGGGTCATAACCTCGTACAAGAAAATAAATTAAGCCCATTGCTCCGAGCAAATAAGCAGCTAAAGCCAAATTAAAATCCTGCTCCGTGCGAATAACTTGAAAAGCAAGCAATACCAACATAAACAAATAGAGATGACCTTTAATAGATTGCTGACTATTAATTGCTAAACTAGTTTCATAATTAATAGGCATCCAAGTCCATAAATAGCTAAATAACATCCAACAAATATAAGCTGTTACGGCAATAAAAAACCAAGGCGAACCTCTTAACCCATCTCCACTGATTAAGAGTAAAGCCACCATACCAAATAATAATAAACCAGCCACTTTTACTAAAGCTAAGCCAGCAATCGACCACAGACCATCAGTAGGTACGGCAAAAATTAACATTAATAAGCAAATTAATGCTAGTTTTCTTATTCCCTCCATGCTAAAGCCTCCCAATTTGCTGCGATATTATCAATTGATAAATGAGCAACAGAAGCTACTGCATTAATACTTAAATATTGGTGTAAAGCTTTATTAAAATAAAGTTCATCTAAAGCATCACGTAAAGCCAATGTATTTTCTACAGGCACTAACAAGCCATTCTGACCATGCTGAATGATTTCATTAGGGCCTGTAGCACAATCGGTGGAAATAACTGGCTTACCAATCGCTAAGGCCTCAATCAGTACCATAGGAAACCCCTCATGATCACTAGAAAGAGCTAAAAATTCGGCTGCTGCGATATTAGGATGAGGATTTTCAATATTACCGGGCATAATGACTCGATCGAATAAACCTAATTTTTTAATTTGCTCTTGTAATTGAGTACGCAAGCTGCCTTCACCCAAAATTAATAATTTAGCTTCATACTTTAACTTACTATCCGCATAGGCTTGAATTAGGCGATCTAAGCGTTTTTGCTGCTCTAAACGCCCAACAGCAATAATATATTTTCCTTCTAATTTAATAATTGCAGGTTGTTTTGCAAAAAAACTTAAACGCTCAAAGTTAATTGGGTTATAAATAGTTACTAACGATGTGGAGTTTGATAATTTATTTTTAAATGCCTGCATTGCAACTTGTGAAACACAAGCAACTTTTTTCGCTTTGGGAAATAAATAATTTGCAATTTTCCATTCTGCTTTAGAAAAATATAAATCTGGATTACAATGATTAGAAGCAATAGTTTGTTTATTTGCTAGAATAGAAGGAAAGCTTGCAGTTTCCATTACTGCAATAATCAGATCAAATTCAGTTTTTTGATAAATTTTTTTTAACTGCCAAGCTCGCTTAAGTAAAATAAGCCCTCGCTCAACTAAGCCATATCCAGAAGGTAGATTTAGATTAATAATTTTACCACCAATTGGATAACCAAGTTCATTATCAAAAACAATTAAAGTCAGTTCGTAGCCTTTTTTCTGCCAATAAATGGACAGCTCAGAAACTACCTTCTCAGCTCCACCACGTCCTAAGGAGTGAATGACGAAGGCAATTTTTTTGTTAGTCATCATGCTTTCCGCCAACGTTTACGAGTGTAGATGCCATCACTAATAATCGTATTACCCAAACAAGAAATGGAGTGCATACCCTCTAACGAAGTTTGGCCTTTAGGAATACACTGGGCTACCGATATTTCTTTATACGTGTGCTCATTCCACTCGATAATGGCATTCAGATTCAAGCTACGCCCGTAAGAACCTGCACAATTTTGAGATGGTCGGTAGATCACCCCATCTTTTTCAAATAAAGCCCCTGCTGGACGAGCTTTATCGGCATGATTAACAATCGGATTGGCAGGATGAGCCTGCCATTGCTCAGCGAATAAACTGTCTGCTGAAAACAAATAAAGCAACTCATTCGGTGAACTGCTAATATGTGGGCGTATATTCACAAAAATCCACCAACGCCCTGCATATTGGTGCAAAGTCCCATCATAAGCATCAATATGTGTCAGCAAAGATTTTACAAACTCCCAATGATCAGGAAATTGAGTACAACGATATAAATCTAAACTTCCATTTTCTGCTGATTCTGGCACTAGATACCAAGTATCAGCTTCTTTAAACACAAAAGGATAAGAGAGATGATAATCTTTTTCTAATACAGGAATCAGCTTAGTTTCATTACCTAAACGCTCTAAATCAGCAAGCCTTGCACAAACAATACGTCCACGCTTTTTATCTTCTAGATATTCTTCAAAAAACACATACTGCTCGCCTTTTTCTTCAACTAAACAAGGATCAGCAGCAAAGCCTTTACTAGGTGCATACAGCAATTTAGCTTGATTTATTTTACTAAAACCATTAGTAGAGCTTTGTTCAGTTTTTAATAAAACCCATTGCTTATATAAACTTAGCTTATTTACTAAGCGTTTTAGATGCGCCGATAGAAATCCCAGCATTAACACTAAGAAATTTTCTGTAACTAAACTACAATAACAAACACTATCTATATAAATTAACTTATCAACCAAGGTTTTTAAATGTCGATCCTGAATAAATTTTTTACCATTTTCAAAATTACTTGCTTGACGACATAATACTGGAATAAATTCAAGCATTTTCCATAGTAAATTATCATGCGTTTTGCTCAATAAGCATTGTTTACTGGTATAAGAAATCCATAGATAACGATCTTCCTTGAAATAAGCACTCTTGACTAATACACCACTGACAATCCCATCTTGGTTTAGATTAAACTCTTGTAACCCAGCCCAATCTGCCGAACGCTCCAAATGACTATTATAGAAATAATACCAAACTCCATACCCTGTATTTTTTATTAAATAATCAGGTAGCTTATCTATTGTGCTTAGATTAATGACTAAATTAATGGCATGATTAAAATATTCTGTTTTGGCAAATTCTGAATTTAATTTAACAACGCTACTATCAAATAAACCACTAATATTGACGGCTTGATCAGCCGGATCAGTAGCCTCTAAAAATTTAGTTTCTAAATCACGTATTTTTTTAAAAAACTTAAATTTAACTGGATTTAAAGACCAAACCTTTGAATGATCAGCCAATAAGATTAATTTAATTCGAATATAAGTTTGAGCGCTTAACCGTCTAAGCATGGCGACTTGCCACGCAGGTAAATGAATATCCTCAACAATAAGAGCAATATTGAGTTGATAAGGAGTCATAAGCGGCCTTGACCATTAAATTTATTAAAAATTTCACCTTGCAGATAAGTCGCTGGAGTGACTGATAATAAATTGAGAGAGTTTATATCTCGCACCCCATCGACGATCACTGCTAAATCTGCTTGTGCAAAGGTTTGAATTAGCATCTGTAAATGTTGCGAAACGGCTTGTTGCCCAACGATTGCTTGAGCTAATTCAGGGGCTAAACGTATATAATCGAGGTCTAGCCGCTTAATTTGTGCTAATAAACTGGCATTGACGGTATTGACCTGATCCAAAGCCAAGCGCACCCCAGTACGCCTTAAAGTCGGTAATACTTGACGTGCTAAAACGGAGTAAGACAGGCAAGTTTCCAAAGGAATGGCTAAGACTAACTGACTAGCTAGACGCGGTTGACTATTGAGTAATTTGACTAAGGCTTTAAGCGGGTCAGTTTGCTTAAAAAGCCAGTCATCCACACTAATCAAAATTAAATGATCAGTGTTATGCTCGCGCTGTAACAGTGGATGGGATAAAGCTTTGCGCAAACTCCACCAATCCAATTGAAAACGTCCATTTTGCTTAAGATTGGCCAATAAACTGCGATAAGCAACACTGCCCCCCGTTGCAGTCAATAAACGAGGTTCAGCAACTAATAAAGTGGGCTGAGTATTCGCTTGTAGATTTAAGGTCTCTTGAAAATGAGCCTGTAATTTATTCCGTGGCCGTGCCGGTTTGGCATGACGAGCAACGGGTTGATCCCAAGGACTCGCTAAAGCCGGCGTAGTCGGCTCGACGATGGCATGTACATGCAATTGCACACAACGTTGCCCACGAAAAACCGAAGGAATAAAACGAATTTCAGCTCGAAACGATTTTTTATCAAAGCGCTGAAGGGTTAATAAGATGCGGTTCGAAGGGCAAGCACTACGCTCTGCATTAGCACATAAACTACTAAACACTTTACGCTCATCGCTAGCAACCAAACTCAATAAAGGGGTAGCTAGAGCCTCTGATTCTGAACTAAACCCAAATAAAGAAAGATAAGCTACATTAGCATGTAGATGCCTACCACCTGCCACAAAAGCCACTGACTCCCGCGCATAGTCTACTAACCATTGACAACGCAACTCAGCAATACTGAGTAAATGCTTACACTGGCGGAAGCGAGTTTTTAAAGTGCTGTAATTCAGTAAATAATCCATTTGCTGATGCAATAAATCAGCATCGCTGACCGAAATCTCACAAAGCTCGACCGCTAATACGCGCACGCTTAAAGGTGTCCAATGGCGAGGGGCAACTTTGACACAAATTGAATCAGGGGAACGCTGTTGGATCAGCTCTAAAACCCGCTCCTCGCGTTGCTGCATGAATTCACTTGGGCAAAAGACTAAAGCCGGTGCAGTCGCTAAACTCGCCTCTAGCTCAGCCCAAGTCTTGGCATACTTCAATTGAACTTCAAAACCCGTTTTGCGTAAAGCAGTCTCCAAGATTTGGCTAAACACAGGGTTCTGATGAACGATGACACAAGCTACAGTATGTTGACTCATACTGTGCAAGATACCAAGTTATGGACTTGGCAAAAGTCAGAAGGCCGATTTTCCCGACCATCGTATCCAGTAACGTGACAGGCTGATTATGGTATCAATTTTATCTATAGATCCGACCATAAGCTGTCAAAATCATCATCCGTCTTTTGTTTTTCATCTTCGGTGAGAATCTTGTAGCGGAAATAAGCAAAAGCCCCTAAACACTCATCTAAAGCCGATAATAGCACTCGCTCCTGACGCCCTTGTAAATCAATAGCAATTTGATCGCCAGACTGAAAAACATAAGCCGGTAAAATTAAGACGGGTTCCGCTCTTAAACCTTCGATACTAGGTAACATTAAGCCTTGCTGCGGGAATTTATGAGTAACTTCACGATTTAATACTTGATCAGCACTTAAGGGCTGTACTTTAGCAGATAATAATTCAATACCGCAGAATAGACCTTGTTTATTAATAGATTCCATCCATTTTACAACACCGACTACCCAGCTATTTTGCTCATTGGCAATATCACGCAGGCCGACTAACTCCCCTACTCGCGCCGCTGAACTTTCTTTATGTGTCCAACGCAAACCATAACCACCAATACTGCTATTCACCATATCCCAAATTTGCATTTTACTATTAGTTTCAACCAGATTCTTTTTACTAGCTGAAGCTAAGCCCGCCTCACCATAGAGCATATTATCAAATAATAAATCCTCTTCACGCTTTTGATCAGGATGTCCACCTTGGCAAGCAGAACTTACGGCCTCTAATACACTTTGCATACCTGAAACGACCGCTACCTTTTCTGTTTTAGGAAAGCGATTAAATTGACGATTACGAATGGTCGTTAGATGGAAAACCATGCGCTTCAGTAAATTACGACTCATGCCATTTTTTAGAACAAGACCCGAATTTTGCTCTTGAGAAAGTGCTTGTATTTGTCGATCTAAATCTAAAATAACCGCAGATAAATTAAATACTCTCACGGTTGGGGAATGGGGTAAATCCCGATAAGGCATAATTACAGCTGGTTCATCATTATTTAAAATAGCGGCATGTACGAAATCCTGAGCAGTATCTGTTTGCAGAGTAGCATTAGAAATTTTTATAGTATGAGTCACTGCTTCCACATAACGAACAATACGGATGACCTCCTCTTGACGTAAGCTATAAGGTTTAAATAGTGGAAGTACATTCATCTGAATATAACGTTCTTCAATACTATTCGCGCCTTCACGTCCGTGACTAATTTTTATTTTTTCAAGACCGCGCTCAACCGCGAGTAAATACATATGATGAATATCATGCCAAATTGACTCGCGAGTCCGCACATAGACGGTATAAGTACTGATCAGATACAAACCTAAATAGTCTAAGACCCGATAAATCGCCGCTTGTAAAGCGCGCTTATTCACTTCATCACGGGTGATCATATCTAAGGCAGCCAGTTGATATAACCCCGAAAACTCCAACAGCAAGGACTGGTTTAAATCGAAAATCCGCTGACCCCGCTCAGATAAAGGAAACGCTCGACAACTTAAATGACGGCTTAGGTTTTTTAGCATTAAATCAAATGTAGGACGTAAGGACTCACCGATGCGAATCCGCACAATCGGTGACAAAGAGCGGCGATTCAGATCCGCTAAACCATGATAGACACGCTTAGTGGTATCGCCAAAATCAGTGATAGATAAAGAATTGATCCAATCTTTAGCTTTCGACTCACTTAAAGGAATAGTGTAACGCGAAATATCCTGACGCTCTGCTATCGTGTCCATCACTACCTCTCTCAGATCTAGGGCTTATTTTTATAATGACTCCCGATTATAGCTAATCTTTGTCAGATAAACGCGGTCAAACCGATGAGCTGCTAAGTTTTTAGCAGCACCATCGGCACTACCTGCAATAAACTGCGTAAGTTCAACCATGCAGCCGTTGCTACTAAGCTTGCTCCCAGCAAAGCGCCTAAAATCACCAGCCACGGGTTAAAGTTTAGCCCTAGATCAAACAGATAAAAGCCAAGGAGATTAGCCGCAAGCAGCGTCAATAACCCCGCTAAACCACCCGCTAAGCCGCCTAATAATAAAAACTCAACCCAAATACGTTTGCGTAGACTGTCTGAGCTAGCCCCTAATGATTTCAGTACCGCTATTTCACGCTGACGCTCTGGCTTTTGTGCTTGCAAAGCTGACCACAGTACCAATAATCCGGTGACTAAAGTAAAAGCAAACACACCCTGCACCGCTAAAGTTGCTTGTTCTACTAAGGAGCGGATTTGCCCTAAGACGGCACTTGTATCAATCGCAGTAATACTAGGAAATTGTCGAATCAAAGTCGGAATTAACTCCGGTTGATTAGGGGCGACATGCAAACTAGTGATTAAAGTATAAGGCTTATCCAATAAACTATTCGGTGCTGCAATTACAAAGAAATTGGGCTGCATACTATCCCAACGCACCTCACGTACACTGGTAATCGTTTCCGTAAAACGCTGCCCTGCAATATCAAAACTTAAACGATCACCTAAGTGAAAGCCTAAAGTCTCACCAATCCCCTGTTCGATAGAGAAACCTTGCGTGTTGACATCAAACCAGCGACCAGCTAATAAAGTATTACTCTCTGGAAAAGCAGCAAAAGAGGATAAATTAAACTCACGCTCTAACATACGCTTAGCCTCGGGTTTCGAGTAATCTTCAGCTGTAACCGCGCGGCCATTAATTTCAACTAAGCGCCCACGAATCATGGGGTATAAATTTGCTTGAATCTTCTGTTCTTTAAGAAAACTTTCTAAATGAGCCTGATCAGTCGCTTGAATATTGATGAGGAAATAATTAGGTGCATCCGCCGGTACACTTGCCTGCCAACGACTGATTAAATCGGTGCGTAAGGCAGTCAGTAGTAATAAGGTAAATAAACCGATGGCAAACACCACGACTAAGAGCAGTGAGCGCCGACTATGCCGCATTAAAGCCAAGCCCTGCCAGCCTTGGCGGATACTTAAACGCGCAATGCCATACAAAATCAATTGAGCCAAATACCAAAATAAGATAATTGCAGCCAGTAAACCTAAGAATACCCAAACTGCTAAGCTTAATTCACGGGCTTGTACCCACATCAATAAAAAGATCGCAGGCAAAATACTCAGCATAAACAAACTGCTTAAAGCGGTGGGAGCTTGCAAACTACCTTGCAAAATTTGCATCGGGGAGGTGTCCAATAAACGCAAAAGTGCAGGTAAAGCAAATCCTGTGACCATCACTAATGCGGTGACTACACTGACCCAAGCCGACGTCCAACTAGCAGCTGGCAATTCAATCGCTACCACTTGGACTAACCAATTGGCAAGTAAAGCTTGCAAAAAGAAGCCAACCAAAGCTCCCAAGACACCGGCTACCAAGGCCAAAAGCCATAAATTACCTAAATAATCGACTAAGATACGGCGACGAGCCAAACCAAACGCCTTGAGCACCGCCACTGCAGCAGTTTCATGCCGGACTAAGCTTGCGGCAGTGAGGCTAATCGCAGCCCCCGCTAAGACCACACTCAACAGCGCCGCCAACCCTAAAAAGCGCCCCGCCCGTTGTAAAGCTTGTTGAACATTTTGTGCACCGTCTTGTAAGGTACGGATTCGCTCAGTCGGAGCTAGTTGGGCTTGTAAACGTGCTTTTAATTCACGCATGACCCGCTCTGAACCGGTAAATAATAAAGAAAACTCCGCACGACTTGCGGGCGATAATAAACCTGTTGCGGGTAAATCCGCTAAGGGCATAATCACTTGGGGCGCAAGCTGAAAAAAATTAACCGTTTGAGCCGGATCTTTAGTGATCACGCTCCGCAAAATAAATTGACTACGACCTAAACTGACCGTTGAACCCACTTCAGTCTGTAGGCTATGGAATAACCGCGCTTCAGCGCCTAGCTCCCCACTAGTAGGTAGCTGTATTTTTACTCCCGCTGTCGTTAAATTGCTTGCACCTTGCAATTCCCCAATCAAGGGATAATGCGTGGACACCGCCTTCACTTGCACTAATTGCGTCGTCTCGCCCAAAGACAACATACTGCGGAAACTCACAACCTCAGCCAACTTAGCACCGAGTTGCTTGGCTAATTGCCGATATTCATCCGGTAAAGGTCGCGAAGAACTTAAAACTAAATCCCCTCCCAACACTTGACTCGCCTGACGTTCCATCGCCAACTCGACCCGATCCGTGAAAAACCCAACCGAAGCCACCGCCAATGCAGAAATCCAAAGGGCTAAAAATAACAGCCGCATTTCTGACAAACGCCAACGTCTTAACCACTGCTGCCAATACACGGTCATTAATTTTTCTCCTGTCGCTGCAAGCGCCCATCCGAAAGTCGATACCAAGCATCACATTGCACAGCTAAGGACTCATCATGCGTTACCAAAATCAAGGTAGTTTGATAATCAGCTTGCAAGCGAAATAATAAGGCCGCAACCTCTTGCCCCGTATGACGATCTAAATTACCTGTCGGCTCATCGGCAAATAAAAGCTCGGGGCGCGTGACGAAAGCGCGGGCTAAAGCCACTCGTTGCTGCTCGCCACCGGATAGCTTCGTGACTAACAACTGAGCGCGATTCGCAAGCCCTACTTGCTCTAAAGCGACTAAGGCTTGTTGCTTTAAATCACCTTTGACCTGCGCTAATTCTAAAGGCAATAAGACATTCTCAAGTGCCGTTAAATGCGTTAATAAATGAAAGGCCTGGAATACAAAGCCCACTTTACCTAAGCGTAAAGCTGCCCGTTGATCCTCTGATAGCTGCGTGAGTTCCTGCCCAAAGAGCTGCAAACTACCTGCACTCGGTAAATCTAAACCTGCTAATAAACCCAATAAGGTACTTTTACCCGAACCAGAAGCTCCCGTAATCGCCACGGATGTTCCCGCAGCAACTTGCAAATTAATATCCGTAAGAATACTTAAAGTTTCACTCGCCTTATTTGCAGCCGGTGCACTGACCTGCTTTTGTAAACCACTGACAACAATTACCCTATTATTTTCACTCATATCCAGCGCTATTGGGAAAAATAAAACCCGCACTATACAACGCCAAGCCTAGATTCACATTTGCGCCCTGTGCTTTCGTGGTTATTTACTATTTTTGATCAAGATAAAATTGTCGACAATCTTGTCTATATTCTTTAAAAAACAGTCTTATTGCACTATGATCGTCAACATAAAAATACAGAACACATAAATCGACCTGAGACCGCTAGCATGCCATTTCACCCTGCCTGTCATTCATACGAACCTGTCACGATTGCTGATCGTCTGTTCTTGGATTTGCGTCGTGCCATCCTTGAAGGCGAATTGCCTGCAGGGAAAAAAATCAGCGAGCCAGAGCTGGCTAGCATTTATGGCGTAAGCCGTGGTTCTTTACGTGAAGCGATTAGTAAACTCGAAAACTGTAATCTTGTCACTCGCCGTCCTAATATTGGCGCACGCATCGTCAGCTTTTCGATTGATCAACTGATGGAAATTTATCAGATTCGAGAAGCGATGGAAGGCATGGCCGCTCGACTGGCTGCTAAAAATATGACTGAGCAAGAACTGCTTCATCTTAAGACTCTCGTAGCACGGCATAAAGATAGTATGGCTAATACGGAACGCCCTGCTAAAAATGATTACAGCCAAGATGCGGATCTTGATTTTCATTTTTGTATTATTCAAGGTAGTAAAAATCAGCGGCTGCTGACAATGCTTTGCCAAGATCTCTATGATTTAGTGCGTTTTTATCGTATGCGCTTAAGCCCTGCTTTTTCTAGTACTGCCATGCAAGAGCATGAACTGATTGTGCAAGCTTTAGAGCGGCGTGACGGTGAAATGGCTGAATTATTAATGCGCTATCATGTACGAGCCTCACGGGATCGTGCTAAGCAGCGCCTAGAAATGATGACCCCCGAAGAGCTGGGTAATCACTAGCTAAAGCCTAGGGCAAAGCCGCTATTATTTGGCGCACTAAATCACCCATTAATTCATTTTGTATCTGCACCACATCCCTTACTTCTTTACCCTTAACGGCTCGCTTAAAATCCATTGTGTCGGCTTTCAGCAAGCGATTCGATGAACCTTGCAATAATTGCCAGCTGCCCCGCAAACCAGCTTGTGCCTGAGGTGCACCATCAAATTCTAAAACAGTGACTACCAAATAATAATTGGGCGTTTGTTCTAAGGACCAAGGAGCGACCTGTAGGCGGGTATGTGGTAAGGCTGCTTGCAAACCAGAAACTAGACTTTCACTGAATTCCTCCCGCAATGCACCCGCCCACTGATATTGTTCAGAAACTTCTACACTGAATTTATCTTGACGTAAAACCATGCCTTTGCGGTCTAATAAACTGGGTAAGCGAATCCGTGCAAGACCAAGACTATTAATCGAAACTTGGCGGCTCGCGCTTGAACTTAGTTCAGGCGTCCCTAATGTATAATACTGGGGTTTTACACTGCTACAGGCTGTCATACTGAGTAAGCTAATTAAACCTAATAATACTAAGGTTCTTCCCACGCTTTTTTCCCTCGAATTAAAGCTTCTGGTTGGCGCTGCAGAGTTTCTGTTAAAGCACGCACTGAGCGCGACATGGCCGTGACTTCCTCTAGCATTTCAGTAATTTGATATTGAGTAGGTGAGTTTTGGGCTAATAAACGATCTAAATGGGTCAATGAATTTTGTAGACGTTGCAAGGTTTGATCAAACCCGATCGAGCTACGTTTAAAATCTGTACCCGCCTGTTTAGCCGTTTGCGTCATGCTAGTTAAAGAGGTATTTAAAGTACTGGATACTTGACCAAAATCCGCAGTCACCGTTTTTAATGAGTCATCTAAGCGCCTTGTCAGTTGATCAATATGCGTACTGACCTCCGCCAAGGTACTGACTAAACTCGCACTGACTTGATCCAAATTCTGGCTTGCCTTAGGTAAGGTTTTATTTTGCAATTGTTCTAGCACTAAGCGAATATCAGCAATGGCTTTTTTAGCCTCTGCCATCGTAGCCTCAGTGCTTACGAGTGTCTTATTAACCTGACCAACTGTTTTATCTAGCTGCCCTGTTTCCATAAATTCACGGACTTCGCCTAAACTCGATTTTAAATCATCCGCAATCTCTGTCGCCATTATCGAGAGCTCTTTAACCGGCGTGGGTGAGGCAGGGAAAACATCATAAAACTGCCCCTTAGTAATCAGCTCAGGTTTAGCTTTTTCATCAAAACTTAAGCCCACAAAGCGTTGCCCTGTTAATAGATTGCCATTCTCTAATTTAGCTCGCATACCACGCTTCACGAGGTCAGCCATTAATTTCGGTGCTTCCGCTAAGCTTAACTCCTCAGAAAAACGCTGCGGCTCAATAGAAATCAATACAGGAATGCGAATATCCAAAGATTGGGAATCTAAATGCAGTTTAATCTTCTCAACTTGCCCGACTCGAATACCTTGAAATTCGACAGGCGCATTCTCGGCTAGCCCCCGTAACGAGCCATTAAAATAGACAGTATAATAGAGGCGATCTTGATATTGCTTTTCACGACTACTGGCTTGATCAGGATATAATTTAAAAACTGTATTAGAGGGGCTAATCGGCAAACCTTGTCCCTGCTCAGGCGAGGTTTCAAAAGCAATGCCGCCAATTAATAAGGAAGTGAGCGACTCCATCCGCACTTCAGCCCCCACAGAGCCGATTTGAACATCAATGCCACTCACATCCCAAAAGCGCGTATTTTTATTAATTAAACGGTAATAGGGTTCGTCGATAAAAATATCCAGCTCGACCTGCCCACTATCCGCAGACAGTCGATAATTGATCACCTCGCCGACCTGTAACTGCTTATAAAAAATGGGGGTGCCAATATCTAAAGACCCCATTGAATCCGTCATCAGCTTAAATTCACGACCTGGACGATTAGGTTTCGTGGCAGGCGGTTCCTCTAGTGCTTGATAGCAGATAGCATTCTCATTTTCTGTTAGCTCGCCTTCCGCTCGCTGCGGGAGCATGCCAATATAAGTCCCCGAAAATAGAGTCGTGATTCCAGAAATTTCTGCACCTCGAATCCGAGGGCGTACAACCCAAAACTGGGCGCTACAGTCTAACACATCACTGATCTCACGGTTCAGCGCAAGGGTAACCAGCGGATTCATATTCGCATCAAATTTTACACTTTTAACTTTACCCACATTGACCGCTTTATAGCGAACTTGAGTATTCCCAGGATCAATCCCCTCAGCACTCGGGAAGTGTACGGTAATAATTTCGCCTTGTTCTAACCAGTTTTGCAACAATAACCAAAGACTAATCACCGCTGCGGCTAAGGGTAATAACCACACAGGTGAAGGCCAACGCTGACGGCGTACTTGTACCGCAGGTAGCTCTGTTTGATGAGAGGACGGATCTATGCCCGAATTCAAAATGCTTCGTGTCCTAAATAATCATGCGTTATTTTTATCAACGGATGCCCAAATTAAGCGCTCATCCAAACTTGCTGCAGCAAGCATCGTTAACACAACGACGGCTGCGAAGCAGAATGTTCCGGCATTGGCTTCGATATGCGCTAAATTACCAAATTGTACCAGTCCTGAAAGGATGGCGACTACAAATACATCCACCATCGACCAGCGCCCAATGTACTCCGTTAAATAAAATAAGCGCATACGTTCATGAGGACGCTGTGAGTCGCCACGTTGAATCGAGATCAGCAAATAAGAGAGCGTAATTAATTTCAATAAGGGCACCACCAGACTTGCCACAAAGATCAACAGCGCTAAAGGCCACTGCCCTGCTTTTAATAAGTGGATCACGCCCCCAATAATCGTATCAGGTTGCCCCTTGCCCAATAGATAAACACTCATCACTGGCATCAGATTAGCTGGTAGGTATAAAACAGCTGCGGCTAGCAATAAAGCCCAGGTCATTTGTAAATTAGGCGGCCTAAGCGATAACTGATGCCCACAACGCGGGCAGCACCAGACCTCATATTTTTTTAACACAGCAGGTCGCTCAGCCACACAAGCACAAATTTTGCAATGAACGAGCTGCTCTTCAGCACGGATCAACATATTTAATCAGCCGAACTTACCGCACAGGGCTTCAGTAAGCGCCAAAGCGTAAAGCGATCTAAATAAACGGTCGAGGCCGCCATTGTGAGCACCAAAAAGATAAACGACCAAAAAGCAGGGCCAACCACTAACACGGCAATATCCCCTAATTTAACCACCGCCACCAACAAGCCGAGCATAAACACCTCAAGCATTCCCCACGGTTTCAATTCACTTAGCCAGCGGAAAATTTGAATAGCCCAAGCGGGTTGCCAAGCCAAGCGAATCGTCAAGAGTACCCACAATAAACCTAGCAATTCAAATAAAGGTAGAATGATCAAGTTCAAAGCTAAGAGGGCGGATAACCAATAATAATCCTGTGCCCAAAACGCAGAAGTCGCCTTCCAGATACTTAGCTCTTGAGTAATGCCCTGCGCCCGTAAACCAATTAAAGGGAAGGCATTTGTCATTATAAACAGTATTAAACCGGTAATAATCAAAGCTAAGGAGGTATTAAGCATCTGTTTACGTTGCCGATATAAGACCGAAAAACAACGAGAGCAACAGGCTTCTTCACCATTGGCAATGGCTTGATAATAATGTAATTGCCCGCAATGGGTACACGCAAATTTATAAGTTATAGGCATACAGCTTAAGTCCCTAGAGGCTTTTACTAGGATCAAGGCAAATTAGCCTATTGGCAGAGAAAAAAAAAGGAGAGTCGCTGACTCTCCTTAAGATTTATCGCAAATTAATTGCCAGAAATGGCGCTTAACGTAAGCGATAACGCACACCCATTGTCAGGGCGCGGTCAGTACCATCACCGAGGCTGGCATCCGTTGAGCTGCTACCACTCACATTCTTCAAACTTGCAGTCGTTGTAAAATCTAGAGAATTAGCGATTTCATAAGCAAATGTAGAACTTAAAGTATTGGTCGTAATATCATCGCTATTCGCTTGACTACCCTTGGCGTAATTTAGATTCCAGACATTTTCCCAATCGATACGATCATCGATTTCGTGCGTCAAGCTTAGGTTATTATTGAAATTATAACCATTATCACCATCGTTCAGAATAGCATTGAAGACCGCTTCATTAGAGAGCTGCGTTTGATTACTCAATGGTAGATGATATTCGCCGCCTAACTCTAAACCAGGTTTATTCGTTAAACCGTCAAAGTTAGTACCGATATAGCTTAAACCAGCACGAACCTTCCAACCAATACGACGGGTAGAAATATTTTCATCGATTAACACATCACGTACTTTTAGAGTACCTGTTGCACCAAAGTTATTGACTAAACCACTTTGCTTGATCACTGCTTCAATGTCAGAAATCCATTTAATCGGATAATCTTTAGAGCCGTATTTAGAACGATATTCGTTTTCTTTGGCGATAATACGTGCCACATCTTGATAAACACCAACCGCCGGCTTACCCCGTAATACATTGCGACGCACCAACTCATCCATCACACGAATCGCTTTAGCCATTGGGGTTACATTAGTGACACGACCATAACCCACACCAATCGTAGCCGAGGTAAACATATCTTCAATTGCACTATCTTTGGTAGCTTGGGCAGCACCATACCAGAAAGCGCCATTACTACCTGGTACAAAATAGTTATCTGCAGAGATGTAAGCCTTAGCGATATAATTATCTACACTTTCCGCGCCTGCAGTACCTGCTCGGCTAACACTACCTGTAGCACTTCCACCAAAGTTCACATCACGATCAGGCGTACTAATAGTACGATCATAGCTAGCATCTAAATTCAAAGAATAAGCATTTTGGGCATCGCCGCGCTTTTTAGAAAAATCTAAAGCCCCAGCGACATAGGCATCTTCATAGGCACTAGTACCCTCTTTATAATCGTATAAAGTCACTTCAGCTTGTGCAGCGCCCATACCGAGGAAAAGACCTATCGTTGAAGCTAATATTGTCTTTTTCATTGTTCATTCTCCTGATAATAAAATAATCAATTCTATTTAAATCTTATGATTTGTAAGATGACTGTAGCATTAAAACAACAAAGTGTACTGCATGTAAATAGACTAAGCTTAGCAGTCCTTTGTGAAAAATTGCCAAAGTTTGCAAGGCAACTTGCTATTCACTCCGCTTAGGAGGAGAAAGATAAAATCTCACTCTAGAATTTAGTTAGGAAACTTGCTCTGGCTGATTGAAATCCCAAGCTATCAAAACCAAGGTTTGATATTTGATAACTGCTAATAACCGCTGTATTAGCCCTCACTCTGACCCATAGCCCAGCTAGGAGAGTCTAAGAGAACTGACTTTAAACCCCTATCAAGTATAGATGATAGCTTAAAATGGCCTAAGATTGACCTTACTAATCATAAGAGTATTAAGGATGCCCAATGGCGGCTCACAAATGCATAACAAGTAGCTAGCCAGTACATAACAAGTGAACAACCCGCTTGAACGCGGTTTTACCTTGCAGAGCTGATCGACCCAATATGATAATCAGCGTTGGGCTAGAGCCTAAAATTGAACCAGAAACCGAGCCTGCGCTAAACGACTCCATTCATGAATAAGCTAAAACTCATACCGATCCTATCTAGATATCTTCTTATTTTGCTGTGTTGCCTGCCTTTAAGCTTGTGGAGTGCAGAAGAAGCCAGTACAACCAATACCGCAGAGCCGTCACTCAGCCTTGAAGATCATACCAAGATTTTAGAGAACGCAGAAAAGCGCCTCAGTATTAAAGCCTCCACGGCCGAATTGCTCGACCCGATTGCCTTAGAAGCATTGGCAGCAAGCCAATTTGCAACCAGTTGTATTAGTCAACAAGAAGCTGAGCAAACTAAGGTCAAGCAAGGTTTAGATAGTATTGGTGCAGCCCCCGCTCAAGAAGATAAAGAACTTCAAACCAAGCGCAAAGATTTGGATAAGCAAAAAAAGGCCGTAGAAACTCAACTGGCTCAATGCCGTTTATTAGCCTTAAAAGCCACACAAATTCAAGAGCAAGTCAGTGCTAATAAGCAAGCTATTGTCAAAGAACGCTTATTTGCTACGAGTCCCTCGGCCTTAAGCTTGATCTTACAAATCATCCAAGAGCCTAGTTTATGGGCAACCGAAATTCAGCAAATTGTCTCGACTCTCGTGGCCTTACCAATCAATTATCGCAATGTCAGTATTGCTTTAATGTATGGTATTGCCGGTTTATTAGTCGGGTTAATCTGGAGTTTTTATAAGCATACTCACTCCCAACAAGAGATTACCGAGCTGGTCAAAACCAGCCCCACCTTAGCCTCTGTATGGCGCAGCATTATCCGCTTTATGCCTTGGATTTTGGTGTTTGGCCTGACTAGCTTAGCCTTACATTATAATCATCCTGGGGTCACCGCGATTAATGAATTGGCCTCCACTTTGTTTTTATTCATGATCAGCTATGTGATCATCAGTGCGATGCTCAGGCCTGCAACCAAAAGCCAAGATTTTACCCCTGTGATTCCCGCAACCAGTAAAAAGCTGTATTACTGGGCGCGGATGTTTCTACTCACTATTTTATTGGGTTTACTGTTTCACTCCACGCTGTTTGATACCGAACCACCGAGTAGCTTAGTAGGCTTAATTCGGGTGGTCTTAGGTACTTTTGCCAGTTTAGCGCTCATTCGCTTATTGTGGTTATTACGTCGATACGTGCCTTGGTTACAGCAATACCGACTGTATATCTTAGGTGCTATTGCTTTAGTGGCAGCTATTGCAGCTTTATGGTTGGGCTATCGAAATTTCTTTGTTTTTCTATTTAATGGCACGTTTGGAACTTTATTTATCACTTTAGTGGCATGGCTGCTACTTAGAATTCCCACCGAAATGTTTGATGGCCTCGATGAAGGTTCAGCCCAATGGCAACAGCGATTACGTAAACGCCTAGGCATTGAAGACGGGCAACGAGTACCGGGGTTAATTTGGTTACGCTTAGCCCATGCCATTGCCATTTTTGCACTGATGGGTTTAGCCTTACTGCGTCTTTGGGGGATGTCTGAGCAATCCATGCAATTGATGCTCAGTAAAGTGATGGATGGCATCAAGATTGGTAGCTTTACCCTTGAGCCAATGCGAATTCTGATAGGCTTATTATCGTTGGCGATTTTAATTAGCCTGACGCATTTAATTAAGAATAGCCTAAGTAATCATTGGCTCAATCGCACCAATATGACACGAGGCGCGAAAGAAACGACGGTTACAATTGCGGGCTATCTCGGCATTATCCTAGCGATTTTAATGGGTCTATCCATTGCGGGTATTGAATTTACTAATCTAGCGATTATTGCAGGTGCGCTCTCTGTTGGCATTGGTTTTGGCTTGCAAAATATCGTAAATAACTTTGTCTCGGGTCTAATTTTGCTGTTTGAACGTCCTATTCGCAAAGGTGATTGGATCCGAGTTGGTGTGACGGAGGGCTATGTCAAAGACATCAATATTCGCTCGACCGTGATTCAAACCTTTGATCGCTCAGATATTATTGTCCCCAACTCCGAACTCATTGCGAATCAAGTTACCAATATGATGCTAAGCAACCAATACGGGCGGGTGATTATTCCGGTTGGGGTTGCTTATGGTTCAGATCCAGAGCGTGTCTTATTTTTATTACGGAGTGTCGGTGAAGCCAATCCGGCGGTTTTACGGGAATATGGCGAGTTAAAAGTACAAGTTTTTTTCCGCAGTTTTGCTGAAAGCTCTTTAAACTTTGAGCTACGCTGCTTGATTAAAGATGTGGAAAAACAAATGGCTGTCATCAGCGAACTGAATCTAGCCATCGAGAAAGCTTTCCGTGAAGCTAAAATTGAAATGCCCTATCCACAACGCACCATTCACATTGCTTCAGACTCAGTCCCATTGAAAACAGTGCAAAAGCCTAATACTAAGACTGAGGATTTAAGCTAGAATATACGAGTTTTTTAAGACGGCCTCATAGTTCAATGGATAAAACGATCCCCTCCTAAGGGATAGCTACAGGTTCGATTCCTGTTGGGGCTGCCAATTAAATCAATGACTTATCAGATACCAATTTTTCAGCGGTGTCAGCATCCTGTCAAAACTCCTACGCAGTCAGCCTCAAACAACCCAAACATTAGACTTTTCATTTTTGTACCGAGGGCTTTATATTTTCAGTTACTAGCACTTGATACTACGGGATACCCGCAGTATCATCTAACGATGTACACGGTTATAGAAACACCTACATTATTGCCATCTACCGCAAATCAGAACAGGAAAACATGCCCGCGCATGAGATCAAACGGAGGCGACCTAATGAATATTAATAAAATAGCTGCTGCGATTGAAATCGATGCGGGTGAGCCCATTCCTGATTTAAAAGCCAGCCTTGCAGAAATGGAGGCAGGGGTCGTGGGGCGTATCTATACCCCAGAGCAATTGCTGATTACGGAGGTACGCCAAACCCTCCAATTGACCCAACCCCGCTTTGCTACTTTGATTGATACTCCACTCGCCACTTTACGCGATTGGGAACAAGGCCGCTTCAAACCAGCAGGAGCTGTTTTGTGCCTATTACGCCTCTTACGCAAGCGCCCTGAGATTGCTCAGGAGTTAGAGCATGCCAACTAACTAGATCGTCTTTGTAAATCCTTGTGTCATCAAGGCTGTTATTTTTAAGCTGGTGGTGATTAGCTTTGTTTTCCATCTATTTTGGTGATTTGTTATGCATACCCGCAAACTCGGTGCTTTTCAAGTTTCAGCTCTAGGCTTAGGCTGTATGAGCTTTTCGATGGGTTATGGCCCTGCGGATGATGCCGAATCAGCCCGTGTGCTACACGCCGCTTTAGATGCGGGTTATAGCTTTTTAGACACCGCCTCGATGTATGGTGGTGGACATAATGAAAGCCTGATTGGAGCAACATTAAAGCAGCGCCGCCACGAATACATCCTTGCTAGTAAATGTGGCTTTAGCAAAGATGAAACCGGCAAACCCGTGATTAATGGCCGCCCTGAAATCCTCAAGCAGCAATGTGAAGCGAGCTTGAAACGCCTGCAAACTGAGGTCATTGATCTGTATTATTTACACCGCCTTGATCCGCAAGTACCCGTGGAAGAAAGTGTTGGTGGTTTAGCGGATTTAATCCGTGCCGGTAAAATTCGTGGCCTTGGCTTATCAGAAATCTCCACCGCCACCTTGCGCCGTGCTCAAGCAGAACATCCCGTCACAGCGGTACAATCCGAGTACTCTTTATGGTCACGCACTCCTGAAACCAGTTTATTAGCAGCTTGTGCCGAATTAGGGGTCGCCTTTGTACCCTTCTCGCCTTTAGGTCGAGGTTTCTTCACGGGTAAGGCACACGATGTCACACAGCTAACTAAAGACGATGTACGTTGTACCAATGCCCGTCCGCGCTTTGAACCGGAAGCATTTGCAGCGAATAGCCGACTCCTCCAACCCTTTGCGGAATTAGCCAAGCAACAAGGCTGTACCTTGGCACAATTAGCGCTAGCTTGGGTCTTAGCGCAAAAGAACCCACAAGGTGAAACAACTCTGATTCCGATTCCGGGTACTAAACACCTTGACTATCTGCTCGAAAATGCCGGCGCGGGGGATATTCAATTAAGTACTAGCACAGTCGCCGCTTTAAACGAACTGATTAATGAAACGACCGTGCAAGGCCAACGTTATACCGCCGCTTTAATGGCGAGTATGGACGCTGAACGTGACCGCTTAGCGCCCACTGATTAATACCACGCCCAATAAACGCGGATCGTTCATAGCATTATCTTCACGCGCGAGCCAAGAAATTTTCTTATCGCGCCCACCCCCATCATCATCATCATTCACTTGTACCTCAATCCCTAGCCGACTTTTGATACCTATCTGCACGCCTAGCATCTTCCACGGAATCTTTGCTTCAAGCACATAACCATCCGCCGTGGTTTTAAACTCATAACTTAAATCAGGGGAAATCGTCTGCGGTGATTTAGGGTCAATAATCACTTGCTTACGCCCCCAAGCAAAGGTCATGCGGTAATCATTGATCCCGTCGTAGCTCGCTTTCCGACTATTATCCGCGTCAATATAAAACTCGACCGAATCATCATCCTCAGGATTATCTGAGTCGGCTTTTATCGACTCGTCATACACACGTACTGCTAAATACAGATAGCGCTCATCCCACTTCCCTTCCCATTTACCGAATAAATCACGCTTCGCCCAATCCTCCCCTGCAATCAAAGTATCTAAAGTTCGCGGGTTTTCAAGGAAGAAATAACGCTCAGGATCTTTAGCCGGACGGAAAACAATTAAAGGATCACCGGGTTTATGCGGTTTTTTCTCAGCAGGTAAATCCTCAGGAGGCGCGACTTGCTTCACGGCTGCCAACTGAGCGCTACCCGTCTCTAATACCCAATCACGATGGGCATCAATAAAGTTTAAAACAGCATTGTATTTATAAGCGGTTTCACGAGGCTGGCGAATATGCTCTTTTAAACCCCAACAGCCAAACCACTGACAAGTACGCGGTGAAGAGAAGGCCATAAATAACTCACCCCCTGCTGCTTTCCAACCCTCAAGTAATTGCGTATAAAGCTCGCCCATACGAGGATCCCGATTGGCTGCAAAGAATAATGGATTCGGATGCTGAGTCGGCTCACGGGTAGCCCAATCGACTAAACCCTGCCCACCTTCATAAGCAATCAGCTTCAAACCATAATGCTGCGCGATCTCGGCCTGTTCACGCACATGATCTAAAATTTGTGGCAAAGAACGAAAAGAATCTTTCGCGGTGGTTAGGTCAAAGATTTGATCCACGGTCGTGGACTCTCGATAGCCTTTGGTATTGCCCCCAAAATAAGGCGCAATCGCCATCACATCCGCAATTTGTGCCCCACCGTATTCACCTAAAAACTTTTTGGAAATATCAGGGCGGGTATCCCAAGAACCGATTACCCGCATCAGGCGCTCACGTCCACCGAAGACTTGCTCCCAAATCGCAAACACCTCACCAGCACGTTTTATATAATACTGATACCCCGCCTCAACCGAGTTAATATTAAATCCCGCCTCAATACCTTTTTTCTGTGTGTATTCGCTATGCGAAAACGAGGTATTCCAAACTTCATTGGTGTATTCCACATAAATCCGCGCTTGAGGATGCAGTTGGTCATGCACATAGCTTGCAAAATTCCGAATATACTCATCATCCGCGGCATGTGGCAGATTAAACCAAGCATCCGTTTGCATACGATTGGCTAAATCGACTTGAATCTCCAAAGGCGCACCACGCGCCCCATAGCCTCCGCCCCAAGTGGCCTCTTGCAAATGTGGGCGTTCTGACCAATGGCTTTCAGGATTACGGGTAATCCCCGACATTGCCATGAAACGAATCGTGCTGAAATCTTTCAGATAATTAAGATATTCCGGCGTGAAGCGAATGCTGGTGTAATACTGCTCAAACGGCAAATAAGCCGCCCCTGAAGCACAATCGGTTTGGGCAAAGACCCGTTGATAAGGATTATCTTGGCAAATTCCACCCGGGGGTAAAATGCGAATATGCTTAATCGGATCAGTATCCGCCATACGCTCAATCACTAAGCTGGCATTGATGTCACCATCCTCCCCTGCTTTTAAGCGGATGACATCACGATTAGGCGTTTGGCTCACTAGCTCTACTCCATGCCCATAGCTTAACTGCCCTGTTCCATCGTAAAGCACGACATAATCACCCTCAACCAAGGCAGCGGCGGGCATTTTGCCAATAAACTTAGTGGCAATTTTTGCGCCATGTAAACGTAGAGGCCAACCTTCTGCGTCATATTCGACTTTATCAGCCTCTGGTAGTTCTAAAACATTGTCTTTAAACGGGGCAGACTGACGAAATAAATCCACAAAGGGGAAGCTTGCATCTTCATAATGCAGCTCATTCACATTCACCCCAATCAGTGGACGAGTTGGTGGCGCTGGGATAATGGGAATCGCTGCCGTGAGGGGTTCAGGTGCTTTATGCAAAGCCTCCTGTGTAGGACTTGGAGCAGTCAGCACCGGTGGACTTGGCGGAGTGCTGGCACGATGAGTCTCAGTTTTTTTAAAATGTGAGGCGTAAAACGAAACCAAGGTGACTGTTATGGTGACCACCACCAATAACAGTAATACCCACTTTCCTATTGTTTTCATTAAATATACATAATTGAGGTGAGGTATACGAAGCTTAGCGAAGAATCCAGATTTTGCAAACCTTCATTAGCTTAACTCCACCAAGCCTGACCCACACAGTGTTTACTTAGCTCATCGAAGATAGAGCGCATTTGAGTCACAAATTCATTTGAGTCGGCATGCAATCGAAGTGGCTCACCAATAATCACATCACAATTAAACGGTACAAATAAAGCTTCACCACGCGGTAGCACTTTGCCCAAACCTCGCATAAACACCGGAGTAATCGGGACTTGCGGGTGCTGCTGTTGTAGATAAAACAAGCCTTTCTTAATCTGCCCCATTTGCTCCGGCTGCCCTCGACTCCCTTCTGGAAACAGAATCAAAATCTGCCCAGACTCCAAAGCTTGATGACAAGCATCTAGCACAGTGGCGACTGATTGGCCTGTGCGTTGAATCGGGATAATGTCGATACAATGTCTGGCAATCCAAGACCAAATTTTATTCTGAAAAAAGTAATCCGCCGCCGCCACTGGACGAATATATTTTAAATATTTTAAAGGATAAAGGCTCATGAGTACGAGCACATCCAAATGACTATTATGGTTCGCCGCCACCACCGCAGGGCCTTTTAAAGGAAGCAGCTGATAGCCCTGCAAATTTAAGCCTAAAACAATAAACACAATAGGCTTAATAAAAACTGCGAAAAATAAAATCTTAATCATAGCAATCAATACGCTAGGTAATAGCAGTAATGAAAAAATAAAGGGGCTGTGTAAATCAAGCTATCTAACCGATCTAAAATGCCACCATGACCAGGGATTAAAGTACCACTGTCTTTAATCGCTAAATCACGCTTCACTGAAGAAATCACCACATCCCCCACAAATCCTGCGCAACTAATTAAAACTCCTGCCCCCAAACCCTGCCAAGCCGACAAGGGCGTAAGCCAAGGAGCAGTGATAGTTGCCAACAGGCTAATACAGACTAGACCACCGATAAAACCTTCCCAAGTTTTATTGGGGCTGACTTTGGGAAGAATTTTATGCTTACCAAATAACTTACCAGCAATATATTGACTAATATCATTCAGCTCAGTCATAAACAAAATAAAAATAACCAAGCCAAGGCTACCCGCTTGTAGATTTTTCGCAGGTAATACTAATAAATAGGCCACATGACTGATACAATAAACCGTGAGCATAGTTGCCCAGTGAATAGTCCCTGCTGATTGGATAAAGCCTTTAGTTTCACCAATCAAAACCATACGCAAGGGTAACAGTAAGAATATATAAACTGGAATAAAGATAATAAACATCCCATACCAGCCAATCGCTATCCAATAATAGTGAATTGGAATTGAGAGATAAGCTAAAAAGACTACCCGCCGATCATTCAAACGCAGGGGAACAATGGAAAAAAACTCTTTTAGTGCCAAAAAGCTAATAAAGGCAAATAGGATTAGAGCCGTTGTTGTACTCACGGCGAGGCAAATAAATAGAATGCCAATCATCCACCACCATGAAACAATCCGCTGTTTAAGCTCGGTATAATCACGCTCAGGGTGTTTAAGTTGTAAACTGTATTGCACAATAGCAGCCAGCACCAATAAACTCAGTACCAACAGCATAGTAATCAAAGTATGGCTAGGAATATTTAGCATTTAGGCTGCCTCTAAATAATGATAGGCCGCTAAACCACGTCTTAGCACAGTCCATAAACTACCCAAAACAATCACCACTAAAGCATAAAATAACACCCAATGCTCAGGCCAAACTAAAGGCTCAAACAGACTTAAAACACAGGCCAAGGTTAAAACCGCCATGCGTTGTTGCTTCGCCATCGGCCCACGAAAATCAGCAGGTGCACCGATGCTCACCGCTAAAGTACGCATATAGGCGGTCATCACGGCTAATAAACCAGCCAACCAGCCTAATTCTGCCCCGCCATTTAATTGAGTCGCATAGCCCGCACTGACCAAAATCAAGGGGTCAGCAATCCGGTCAGGAATATCATTGAACAGCTCCCCCGATTTTGTGCTTTTCCCGCCCTCTAAGGCCACCATGCCATCTAAAAGATTGCAGACCAAACGTAATTGGATAAAGACGGCAACTAAGAAAAACCATCCATTTGCACCTTGTCGAGCAATAAGGCCTAAACAGCCTGCAGCCAAAGCCGCGAATATGAGGCTGAAGATAGAAATTTGATTAGGCGTCAGCGCAGTTTGGCTGAGCGCTTGCGCTAAGGTTTGGAAGAGACTTAAGCTACGGACTTTTAAAGGACGGCGCGAGTGGTTATTCATAAGTCCTCAAGGGTGACTGCCTAAGTATAAAACTTAGGCATGATGGTGGGAATTTATCAGTTCATCTTTAGTGCAAAGCCTCAAACACCCCTAAAGCACGATTTTTAGTTACTTGCGCCCCATTAAACACGCGCCCATTCATTGCGATATAGACACCAGTAGGCATAGTTTGTGCAGCGACTAAAGCAGAGCCTAAATTAAATAAACCATCCGAACCATTCACACTTAAGGGAATCATCGCCCCTGTGAGCACGATGGTTTTATTTGGATTAGCCGCGATTAAATAGCGGGCGGTTTCTGCCATGGTATCTGTACCGTGGGTAATCAAAATTTGCTGATGCGGGCTATTTTGGCAGGCGACTAAGATTTGCGCCCGATCCTCATCGGTCATTTCTAAACTATCTTTTAAAAACAGCTGCTGAACCTCTAAGCTGATGCTACAACGGCCTTGTTCAAAAGCGGCTGGAATATGGCTTTGAGTAAAACTTAACTCGCCTTTCAGAGGGTTATACAGCTTATCAATCGTGCCACCGGTTAAAATCACTTGAATACGCATTGTCAATCCTGTTGCTGCTCATGATTAAGCCACAAGCATAGCCTGCTGACTACAGACTGTCGAAAGAAATTGTCGTTTAAACCGATGAGTCTATTGTCTGCTTTACAGGCTCAGTTAAGGGTGGCTGATGACATTCTTGGAAAACCCGAAAAGCACAGGTTCGGCAATAATCATGATCTAAAATCGTCGTGGTAATAGTTTCAATCGCCTCACGTTTAGTTTCAAAGAAAAACGCACTGCCAATGTGTTCATCAAAATGACCTTTGTGAATAAAGGTACTCACCTTGCGCTTGAGACCTGCAAAGTATAAGCCTCCTCCACTGGCTTTCAAGCGTGCCGACTCTTGCTCCAACATCTCTGCACCGGTTAAATCAATAAAATTAATACCTGCACCAATCACTAAAATTCGCTTATAGCCCTGTTGTTTAGTCATATAGTGCAAGCGATTTTGTATATGATTAGCAGAACCAAAATACACTGACATATCAATACGCACCACTTTTAATTGAGGGCATTCGGGTAGTTTGGTATCACCGTATTTATTCACTAAAATACTTTTGCCAGTACTAGGTTCTGTGGCGGGAACTAAACTCACCACATCAGGAATTGATGTCCGCGCTAAGAATAAAATCAATGAAAGTAAGACACCTAAATAAATAGCAAACTCTAACTCTAAAAATAAAGTCGCAAAAAAGGTAGTGAGTAAAATACTGGTTTCAGCACGACTGGTTTCAATAATTTTTTTAATATGCCCAAAATCAACCAAATTCCATGCCACTAGCATAATAACCCCCGCCATTGCGGGGATAGGCAAATAAGCAGTTAGTGGAGCGACTAACAGAATAATTAATGCCAGCAGTAGTGCTGCAAAAATCGCAGATAAAGGGGTTTGCGCTCCAGAGGTATAATTTAAGCCTGAGCGAGTAAAAGAACCTGAACCGGCATAACTGGAAAAAAAACTACCGACAATATTGGATAAACCTTGCCCAAAAAACTCTTGATTGCCATCAATTCGTTGATGGGATTTAGAGGCAATCGCCCGACTAATCGAAACCGCTTCAATCAAACCCAGTAAAGCCACGGCAAAGGCTTGTGGGGCAAGCATTTTGATGGTGGCGAGAGAAAAATCGGGCATGGAAAACGGTGGCAAATGAGCCGGAATTTCAGCAACTAATTTAATGCCGACAGCCTCGCCACCTAATAAATAAGCCAATAAACTGCCAGCGACTAAAGCTAATAATAAATTGGGAAGACGCTTAAACCAGCGTTTTAATACCAAGGCAACCGTTAAAGTAAAGATCGCCACGATAAATACCTTAAGATTCGTCTGTGATAGCTGATGAAAAATATCAAACCACGTTAATAAAAAAGACTCGCCACGCGGTATCTCTAAACCAAATACCTGAT